>JANTFG010000159.1 GCA_024763555.1 Thermoanaerobaculales bacterium | reverse complement strand
GAGGTTTTTCCGCAGGAAGGTGGCCCGCTGACGGTCACGAATCTCATGATGCCGCTCCTCCCTCCTCGAAGAGGCGCTCGCAGCGCCGGATCTCCTCGGCAATATTGTGCTCCGAGATCCAGTCCCAGCCCAGCCAGGAGAATTTCCAGTCGGGCTGAAGTCCGTTGTCGACCTCCGGGCGGGTCGAGGGGAAGAGCCCTTTGATTGCGAGAATCTCCCCGCACTCTGTCGAAGTGAAAAAGTCTATGATTCGCTGGAGCCGCTCATCGTCATTCTTCTTCGTCAAGAGAAAGATGGGCGAGATAATGGCGCCGTCGGACGGCCAGACGGCCTGCATCGGCGAACCGGGCCTGGCCATGCGGGTAAAGAAATAGGGCATGATCGTCACCAGTGGCGGCTTTGGACGTGATCCCACCGTCACCATCTGTGCAGGGTGCAGACTCTCCGAGAGGGATCTGCCCAGTTTTCTCAGGCCCTCGTCACCGTAGCGTTTCCCGATGTCCAGGAGGATGCCGGAGAAGAGATCGAAATCTCCGACGGGAAGGGAGACCCGCTTTTTGTATTCGGGCCTGAGGATATCCTCCCAGCTCTGCGGCATCGGAAGATCACCGAGTTCATTGGTGTTGACGAGGAAAACGGCCGGAACCACAGCGATCATCGTGTAATGGCCCTCAGGATCTTCGAGTCCCAGGGCCCTGAAGCTTGGATTGATCTCTCGTGAAGCTGAGCGGTCCTGAAAATGCTCGCGGAATTTCCCGATTCCATTGGGATCAAAGAATGTTTCAAAGCCGGCGGAGATGTAGATTTCGGGGAAATCTCCGGGGTCAGTGATGGATTCGATGTGTTCGGCAATCCAGCCGGCGCCCACCGAAGCCGCCTGGAATTCGGTCTCAATCGTCAGCTGATGTTCCGACTGAAGGCCCTGGGAAAACTCCTCGAAAGCTTCTTCCAGAGGGATCCGGACGGGGCAGGGCAGAAGGCCCTTGATCCGGATTCTGTCTTCGCCGGCCTGCGCCTCCCTGGCTTCTCCTCCGATTCGCTCGCCCAGAGAACTACAGAAGGCCTCAAAATCCAGGCCCTTCAGTTTCAGGGCATGGCCGAGGGTGATTCTCGAAGCGAAATTGCGGCGCTTGGCCTCATCGGCCATCTGGGGGAATCCTTCGGCAACGAATAATGAAATGCTCTCGGGGAATTTCTCCGTGAGCTCAAACAGGGTCTGCTTCGGGTCGAATACGGTACTCATTCGCACCTCCATCCCCTAAATGATTCAGGATCTCAAATAAAATGTCATTGATCCGGGTCAAGGGTCTATACTTGTTGTCGATGTCAAAACTCGAATCCTTAGCGCTGAAACTCCCGTTGATCGAGCCTCTGCCGGAGGCCCTCGGCCGCAAAGTCGTTGAGACCGGTTTTTCAAAGCAGCTCCCGAAGGGATCGGTCATTTTCCAGGAAGGAGAAAAGGCCGACGGACTCTGGGCTCTTCTCGATGGTCGGATCAAGCTTGTCCGAACATCGGTCGATGGGCGTGAGTTGCTGGTTCATCTGGTCGAGGCGGGCCAGACCTTTGCGGAAGCCGCTCTCTTTCAGAATGCTCAATACCCGGTAACTGCGATGACCCTCAAAGCATCGAGGCTCTGGCACTGGCCCAGGAGACGTCTGATCGCCCTTCTCGAGTCCTCTCCGGAACTCGGCCTGGCTCTCCTGGCATCGGCGGCGGCCTGGAATCGAAAGGTTGTATCCCAGTTACAGATGCTGACCCAGCGCCGCGTCGAGGAGCGCCTGGCCATCTATATTATCGGACGCTTCGAGGGTTCGGAGATCGTCAGTGGGACCGAGCTGAGCCTGGATATGCCGAAGAAGCTGATTGCCCAGCTGCTCGGGATGGCGCCCGAAGTCTTCTCACGCAGCCTGAGAAAGCTCGAGGATGCCGGAGTCGTTGAGACCTGCGGGAGCGGTTTGAGAGTCCTCAGGCCGAAACTTCTCCAGGATCTTGCCCGGGGCATGATGCAGCTCTCCTGAATGGGAGGCCGGGAGGCGAAGGCCCGGGTTGGGAGCGGGAGCTGCAAAGCGATGCGCAGGCCGGAGCAGATTCCGGAGCAGGGTCTGACGCCCGAAATGTGAAACAGAGCCGAACGTGTCGCACTCGAAGTTGTCGGGACATCCCGCGACCGCATCCGCTCCGGCGACGGTTCCGGATGTGCGGCTCCGGCCTCAGTTCCGTGGCCCCGCCGCAGAGGCCGGCGGAAGATCGGACAACAGAGTTTCCGCGCGGGAAATTCGCGACTCCGCTGAGGCTGTGGTATTCTTCCCGCCCGTTGCGGGTTCCCACTCGCATCAGGTGAACGAACGAGGCCAGCCATGAACGACCAACCAGAAGTAATGAACGAGTTTGAAGCCGCCCTCCAGCAGGGACTTGAAGTTGAGAATCTCCGGGTCGGAGATGTAGTCCAGGGAACGATCGTGGAGATCCACGGGGACGTCGTGCTCGTGGATGTTGGAGGAAAAGCCGAAGCCGTCCTTCAGCGCGAGGAACTGGACCAGCCCGGAACGGGAGATCCGGTCGAGGTTGTCGTGACCGCAGTCGGAGAGCAGATTGAGGTTTCTCACCGCCTGGCTCTGGAACAGAAACTCAAGGATCAGCTGGCGGACGCCGTGGAGAGCGGCGAGCCGGTCCAGGGCAAGGTTTCAGGACGCCGCAAGGGTGGTTTTGACGTCATTCTTGCCGGCGTACGTGGTTTCTGCCCGATGTCGCAGATCTCGGATCAGCGCGGGGAAGATCTCGACAGCCATCTCGGTCAGCTTTACGATTTCAAGGTTCTGGAATATGAGCCGGACAATCACAAACTCGTGGTTTCACGTGCTGCTCTCCTGAGGGAGGAGAAGGAAAAACTCCGGAAAGAGGTCTGGGAGAAGCTCGAGGAAGGTGCGTTGGTCAAGGGCTCGGTTCGTTCCCTTGCAGACTTTGGGGCCTTCGTTGATCTCGGTGGGGTGGACGGGCTCGTTCACGTGACGGAGATCGCTCACCAGCGGGTCCAGAAGCCCGCTGATATGCTGTCCCTTGGGCAGGAGGTCGAAGCGAAGGTCATCGGGCTCGACCGTGATAAGCAGCGAATCTCCCTGAGCATCAAGGCAACCCAGGAAGATCCATGGGAGAAGATGCTCGAGGAGACGAAGGTTGGCTCCCCCTTCGAAGGTCAGGTGGTTCGCAAGGCGCCTTTCGGCGTTTTTGTTCAGCTGGCGCCCGGCATTGACGGGCTGCTTCACGTTTCCCAGCTCAAGCCTGGAGAAGACCTCTCCGCCTTTGAGCCCGGCACCGTGGTCAACGGCTGGATTAAGGAGATTAACCCTGATGATCGGAGGATCAGCCTGACGCTGCGTCGACTCCCGGATCGCGATCCCTGGGAACGAATCGGGATGCGTTACCAGGAGGGGCAAACCGTCGAAGGTACCGTCGAACATGGTGTGGATTTCGGCGTCTTCGTCGAACTGGAAGCTGGTGTCACGGCCCTGGTCCCCATCTCCGAAACCGGACTCGAGCGAGGCGCCGACCCCAGGGAAGCCTTCAAGGCCGGCGAGAAGGTCGTGGCCAAAGTGATGTCGGTTGACGCAAATCGGCAGAGGATCAGCCTTTCCATCCGGGCCCAGAAGAAGGACGCGGAGCGGAACGAATACCTTAAGCATATGAACAAGGGCGAGGCTGATGAGGGCCCTGCGGTGACGGGCTTCGGAGCTCAGCTGATGAAGGCTCTGGGTGGAGATAAGAAGTAGCTTCTGCCCCCAGGCTGCGGATCTCGAAATTATGGTGGTGAATTGCCGTTCAGTCTGCTACACTCGCTGCGACTGAACGGCGGTTCAGTTTTGAGTGGATCGATTAAAACGCTGCAAGGGAGGTAGATCGTGAACTGTTTCGTCTGCGTGACCAGCGTGCCGGATACCGCGTCCATTATCAAGATCGGCGAGGACGGCAAGCACATCGATGAGTCGGGAATCAAGTGGATTCTCTCACCCTATGACGAGTATGCCCTGGAGGCGGCTCTCCAACTGATCGAGGCTCAGGGAGGCGAGGTGACAGCCGTGACCTATGGGCCTGCCCGAGCTGAGGCCGCACTGAGAGACTGTCTCGCTCGCGGCGCTCACAAGGCGGTTCACGTCATCGGCGGTGAGGCAACCCTGGGAGATTCCTTCAAGATCGCCCAGACACTGGCGGCGGTTCTCAAGGATCGCGAATACGATCTGATTCTCACAGGCGTTCAGGGCGTGGGGACCGATAATTCCCAGGTTGGACCGATGCTTGCAGAGATGCTGGATCTTCCTCATGTCAGTGCAGTGACCAGCCTTGAAGTGGGCGATTCCGGTCTCGAAGCCGGGCGCGAGGTCGAAGGCGGAAAAGAGAAATACAGCAGCCCGATGCCGGCCCTGCTCAGCTGTAACAAGGGCCTTAATGAGCCGCGCTACGCAGCTCTCAAGGGCATCATGGCGGCCAAGAGGAAACCCGTTGAGAAGATTGAGGTGGGAGATCTCGGAATCGATGAGACTTCCGGAACCACCTATTCGGTGAGGAGTCTCGAACTTCCGCCCGAGAAGGGTGCGGGTACGGTGATTCAGGGTGAGGATGATCCGGCGGCAGCCGCCGCAGAACTGGTTCGGCTTCTTCGCGAAGAAGCGAAGGCGATCTGAGGGGAGGCTGACATGGCTGGAATTCTTGTATTTGTCGAACAACGTGATGGTGAGATCCGCAAGGCTTCACTCCAGGCTCTGGGTGAAGCCCACCGGCTGGCGGCGGGTGAAGTCTCCGCCGTTCTGGTCGGAGAGGGAGTCGGCTCTTCAGCTGCCGATCTCGGAAAATACGGTGCGGGCAAGGTATTCATTGGCGACGACGCCAATCTGAAACTCTACTCGGCGGAAGGTTATGCCGAAGCCGTCATCAAGGCTCAGGAGAGCTGCCAGGCTACGGCGATTTTCTTCTCGGCCACGGTGATGGGGCGGGATCTCGCACCCCGGGTTGCTGCGCGGCTTGGCGTCGGCGCCCTTGCCGATGTCGTCCACCTGGAATGGGACGGCGATGCCCTGGTCGCCAGGAGGCCCGTCTACTCGGCGAAGGCCTTTGCGACGGTCGATACGGCGGGTCAGAAGCCCCAGGTCGTATCCCTGCGCCCGAACGTCTTTGCCCAGGAAGAGGTCGGCGGAAGTGCTGAGGTGATTGCCCTGGACGGCCTCGCCCTTGCCATCCGCGCGATGGTCAAGGAGTTTATGGCCGCCGAGGGCGGAGAGATCGATGTGGCCGAGGCCAACGTGATTGTCTCCGGTGGACGCGGAATCAAGGGACCCGAGAACTTCGCCCTGATCCGGGAGCTGGCGAGCAGCCTGGGTGCTGCGGTCGGCGCTTCCCGTGCCGTCGTTGACGCCGGATGGATCGACCACTCCCACCAGGTGGGACAGACGGGCAAGGTTGTCAGCCCGACCCTTTACGTTGCCTGCGGAATCTCCGGTGCGATTCAGCATCTCGCCGGAATGAGTTCGTCGAAGGTCATCGTCGCGATCAACAAGGATCCTGATGCACCGATCTTCAAGGTGGCGGATTACGGCGTCGTCGGGGATCTCTTCCAGGTCATCCCGCCGATGATCGAGGCCATCAAAGCACTCTAGTTTTTCCCTGGACTTTTTTGAGGCGGATCTTTCGGGATCCGCCTTTGTTTTTTGCCCGGGGCTTCATGAACCGGCTGCGATCAGGGAGGCCATCAGGAGCTGGGAGGCATAGTAGAGCGGGAGGCCCAGGAGGCGGTTGAGAAACTGCCGTTGAATGAAACGATGCCTGGCGACGAAGAGATCCGAGACAAAGAAGAGGATGGCGCCGGCTGGAGCAGCCATAGGCAGCCTGCCCGCCTCGAAGGCGGAGAGGGCCCAGATCGTCATCAGGCTGATTGCGAGAATGTAGATCAGGACGGGGCCGCGGAGACGGCCGCAGTTGGGCCAGAGCCAGATCAGGGCGGCCGTAGCGGCGAGGAGAATCGGGATCGCCGGCCCGAGGGAGAGCAGGGATGGGGTGAGGACGCGACTGAAGGCGAAGGTATAGGCCAGATGACAAAGGAGGAAGGCCACAAGCCCGGGCAAAAAGGTACTCTCGCGGAGGAGACAAAGATCACCTGCAAGAGCCGCGAGGAGCCCCAGAGCAATCCACAGTCCGAAGGGAGTGAGGGGAAAGATGCCGCTGAGACCGTATCCGAGGAATACGAGTGAGGCCGCTGTCTTGAAGGCGGCTTCAAGTCGGGGTTTTCCAGCGTATATCGCCCACAGGAGTCCCGAGACACAGAAAGCCTCGAGGAGTACGACAGCAACGATCATGTCCTGAGCTTAGCATCCTCGGATGAAACTCCGGGGCTTTGAGTATGAAAGGTCTTCGGCTGTCCCTTTCTCAGATCGCGCTCAGGCGAGCTTGCTGAACCCCGGTCTACAATGTGGGCTGAGGACCTTCACATCCTCCGGCTCTGGATGAGGATTCTCCTGCAGCGGGACGGGCGGGTACTCTGCCGGAACCGGCCTTTCCCGGCCTTGGGTCGCTTCAATGTCCGATGAGGCGTCTCAGGAGAATATCCTCCATATTGCGTCTCGAGTCCAAGACAGAGAGTACAAGAATCTCGTGTTCACCAATCCTGTAAATGATTCGCCAGGGAGAAATAATCAATTCATGATATTGGGCGACTCCTTGTTCAAGAAGTTCCGGAACTACTCTTCCTTTTTCAGGAAAAACAAAAAGTGAATCCGCCTTCGTCTTGATTTTTTTCAGAATCTGTCGTGCTGTCTCCGGATTGCTTGCCGCGACGTATCTGATGATTCCCTTGAGGTCCTTTTCGGCGACATCACTCCACAGGACTCGATATTCCTGTGTCATTTTTCTGAGATTTGTTTTTCCAGATCCGCAAAGACCTCCTCATGAGCCTTCACTCGGCCTTTGCGTACGGCATCTTCCCCTTGAGCAATCAACTTTAATAGACCGATCGCATCTTTCATTCTCTGAAAACTTGCGGGATCCTGGAGCACCGCTCGTGGCCGACCGTTCTGGGTAATGATGACGGGCCTCTGCGTCTCGTTGACCTGTTTCAGTAACTGGGCCGCTCGGGATTTCAGGTAGGAAATCGGTCGGATATCTGTTTCGATCGACATGCCTGTGCCTCCGGTCCATTTATGGTACCACATTAAGTCCATAGGAATCGAATGCCGAGGTGGAGGTAGCTGAGGTTTTTCCTCCGGAAGTCATATAATCGGGGTATGGAATCAGGAGTCGAGCTCGCCTCGGAAGATGTCCGGCTTCACCGAGCCTCGGGACCGGGACATATAGGGAAAGGCCTGCGGCCTTGCTGTGTTCCAGCCGGCACGGAGCCGGCTACCTTTCTTTGCAGTTCCTGGACGGAAACTCCACCTAACCCAGTGGTCCGAAAATTGGGGGGAACCGCAAGCCCCTGTTCCATTTGATGTTTCTTGACGAAATGTAGCCCAGAGGCTACAATCGAAATATGATAGAGGTCCGGGAGACCTTGGAGTTTTCGGCGTGGCTCGATTCGCTGCGTGACAAACGAGGGAGAGCACGGATCATGGTTCGAATTGAGCGGCTGGCAATGGGGAATCCCGGAGATACCCGAGGCATCGGAGCGGGAGTTTCGGAACTCCGTATCGACACCGGCCCGGGTTACAGGGTGTATTACAAGAAACTCGGTCAGCTCCTGATTATTCTCCTTGCAGGAGGGGACAAAAGCTCCCAGAGATCGGATATCAGACGAGCGCTGGATTTGGCGAGAGATGTCTAGGAGGTCATGATGGTCATCGCGAAAACTATGAAATGGGATGTTGCCCGACATCTCCGTGATCCGGAGGAGATGGCGGCCTATCTGGATGCGAGCATCGAAGCGGCAAATGGCGATAGTGCCTTTATTGCAAAGGCCCTGGGAGACATCGCCCGGGCGATCGGAATGTCGAAGGTCGCTCGACAGACCGGGTTGTCGAGGGAGAGCCTCTACAAAGCACTGTCGGGCGAGAGAAAGCCGAGTTTCGAGACAATCCTCAAGGTTGTAAAATCTCTGGGTCTCCAGTTGCACGCGCAAGCTGTCGAGATGAAAAATGTTGATATCCCGGGTGTTAGTGGTGCGGCCCAAGACCCGGGCGGAGACCGCCTCAGCCCGCCATGAGTTCTGGAACTGTGACCTCTTGAAGAGGGAGCCAGTGTGCTGGCCTCGAGCCTCGGAAGAATCTCGCCTACAATAGGCCCATGGAAACGACCGCGCCTGAGAAAGATAAACGGGATCCAGCCGTGAGCCCGTTGGAGAGCTTCGAAGTGATCGTGGACCCTGCGGCGCCGGTGCTTCTGGCCGTCATGGACGGACACGACGGGATCTACCTGTTGTTTGACGAGGCGGTGCAGAGCGCGGATATGGCTTCCGCGATTCAGCTGAAACGACAGGGAAGCCTCGTCGAGGGTGA
>JANTFG010000158.1 GCA_024763555.1 Thermoanaerobaculales bacterium | reverse complement strand
AGCGCATTGACCGTAATCAGGCCAAGCGTGGGCGGAGTGTCAATCACAATCGCGTCGAAATCATCGTCAAGATCGTTCAGACAGTCCTGGAGGCGATATGGAGCATCGAGTTCTCCCACAAGGGTCACTTCGATTTTTGCCATCGAGATTCGCGCCGGAGCGATCCAGAGATTCTCCTGACTGTCCGAGGGCATCAGAACATTCTGAAGGCGGGCCTCTTTCCTGAGAACGTCGAACATGTTGAGTCCAACCTCCGCCAGGTCCACGTTGGACATTGTTGAGTTCGCCTGGGGATCAAGGTCAATTAAGAGGGTCTTGAGACCCTTGGACGCCAGGCCTGCAGCAAGGTTGATTGCGGTCGTCGTCTTTCCGACTCCGCCTTTCTGGTTGGTAATGGCAATGATCATTCGAAATCGCGACCTCCTCCGGATTCGGGCGCCAACTATACCGGAGACCTGTCCGAAGCTCCAGCACGGATTATGGCGGAAGATGGAATACTGCCCGGTTTCAGTGAGATGGAGCACGCCGTCCTCATGGTGATCGATTGGGAATACTGGAGTTCATGGGCGAAGAAAGAGGCGGTTTTCGGGTTTTCGCTTTGACTTGAAACGACCGATTCTTCGGGACCTGTCTGCGTGCGGACCCCTGCCTGCGTCCCACGGACAGGCAGGCGCACAGGCAGGTGCGATATGCCAGGATCTCGTATGTACGGGGCGCTGCTGAGAATCCGTCAATTCACGTTCGAATCGGGAGTGTTGGAGAGCTTCCCGGGCGTCGACCAACCAGGGAATGTGCCGAGGCCTGTAGAATCTCGACCTCAACGATATCACCGACTTTCTCCCGACCAGTTGCTGGAAAGTTGATAACCCGGTTATCCTCTCCCCTCCCCTGCCAATCTGACTCGCTCTTTCGACTGGTGCCATCGATGAGAACCCTCATTCGGCTGCCGACCAGCGCCTCATTGAGTTGGCGGGAAATTCCGTCCGTGAGTGTGAAGAGACGGTGAAGACGGTCAAGAGCCACGTCCTCAGGAAGCTTCGGCCTGTATTTTGCGGCGGGCGTTCCCGGCCTGGGCGAATAGGCAAAGGCGAAAACCTGGCCGAAACGGATGTCTTCCAGGAGACTGAGGGTCTGGAGAAAGTCCTCTTCGCTCTCTCCTGGGAATCCGACAATGACGTCGGTTGAGAGATTAATATCAGGGACCCGGTCGCGGATTCTTCGGATCAGGTCGCGATATTCTTCCCGCGTATATTTCCGATTCATTCTCTTCAGAATCCGGTTTGAGCCGGACTGAAAAGGAAGATGCAGGTAGCGTGAAAGCCTGGGTTCATCAGACAGAACCTCAATGAGATCCTCACCAAAATGTCTCGGGTGGGAGGTGATGAATCTCAGACGATCCAAATCGCTGATCTCAAGAATTTTTCTGAGAAGATGGGCAAGGCCTCCGCCGGTTTCCGGACAACGATAGGCGTTGATGGTCTGGCCGAGGAGTTCCACTTCCCGAAGGCCCGAGGAAACCAGAACTCGCACCTCAGACAGGATCTCTGAAGACGGTCGGCTGAATTCATGGCCGCGTGTGTAGGGAACGATACAGAAGGTGCAGTACTCGTCGCAGCCTTCGATAATCGTCACCATTCCCCGCGTTGAGTCCTTCCTGAAAATCTGCGCGTAATTGTAATCCTCCGGATTTTCAAAACCGATGAACACCCCTCGCTTTCCCTGACGAAGGCATCGTAGAGCTTCTCCTATCCGCGGCACCTGGCCCGGCCCAAGGACAAAGTCCACCGCCTCTGCGCTTTCCAGAAGGGCCTCGCCCTCCTGCTGGGCGACACAGCCACAGACCCCGATTGCAGGACGTGGGCTCCTCATCCGGGAAAGAGTCTGAATTCTTCCGAGTATCTTCCGAACCGGCTTTTCGCGGACCGAGCAGGTATTGAGGAGAACAAGGTCGGCATCCATTGCCGTTGTCGCCTCCTGGAGTCCCTCGGACTCGAGCAGACCGGCGAGGCGCTCGCTGTCATGGTGGTTCATCTGGCAACCCCAGGTTTCCACAATATACGTCTTCATCTTCATTCCCACGAGTTTGTTATGGATTCCGAAACCATCCCGGCTTTGCGCCGGCCTTCCTGGCAGCGACTCTCAGCTCCGAAAACTGCTGACGAAGCTGGTCCAATTGGACGCGAAGTTCGGATCTCAACCTGAGCTTCTCGCGAAGTTGAGGCGCGAGAACCCTGGCCCGATGCTCCGGGTGATCATCTCTGTAGAAGCGATCCCAGAGCTGTGGTATTCCCTCTTCGATCTCCTTCAGTTCTTCCTCCGCCTCTTTGACCCTCTCACGGGCCTCCTTAAAACGCCGAACCCAGAGTGCCTTCTTATCTTCAGCATCGGGACCCGAATGTGCCTTCGGTGTCCTGGTTGCCGACGGCGCATTCGAGTTTTCGCCGGCGACCATGTTTACGAAATCATCGTCGATCTCGACCTTTCCTACCCTGCCCTTCTTGACCCGATGGCTCTGGGCAAAACGGGCCAACTCCTGTCGGGCTGTCGGAGTCGGAGTCGGCGGCGGACCGGCATCACAGATAGGGAGAATGCAGGACAGTAGAAGGAGAAGATGGACCGGCATCAGGGTGTGCTCGTTCCCTCCCGTCCATATCGATCTTCCAGTCGGACGACGTCCTCAAGTTCAGGAGTTGAAACCTCAAAAAGCCGGCAATCCGTCACAGCCGTCATTCGGTGAAGCAGTCCTGGGGGAATATGGAAGATATCTCCCGGTTTCAGCGTCTCGGTCACAAGGCTTTCAAGGCTGTCACCGCTCTCAAGACAGAGTTCACCTTCCAACAGACGCAGGGTCTCTTCCTTAACTTCGTGATACTGGAGACTGAGAGATTCCCCTGCTTTGATGAGCAAGATCTTACCGGCATAGCGATTGCTTACTGCAAAAATCTCTTCCTGACCCCAGGGCTTGTTGACGATGCGCGCGGACACTCTCCCCATTTGATATCCTTTCCCGGGAGTGACGTCCCGATCTGCTCATAGTATTCAATCAAAGTTGAATCTTCATTCTTGCCAGGGAAAGAGCGAATTTCTCCATCAGAAATTCTTCAATCTCCCTTGCCGTGGTCATCTTCAATGCCCTGGCCGCAATTTCAACGTTTTGCGTTGTGTCCATCCGACGAATCTGACTCCGGATCAAAGGGATCGCCTGCGGATTCATACTGAATCGCCTCAGGCCCATCCCCACCAGAAGAGGAACCATTAATGGATCCGAAGCCATCTCTCCACACATGCCCACGTCGATCCCGGCATCCCCTGCCGCCTTGATAACACCTGCCGTCAGCTTCAGGACGGCCGGACTCGCCGGCCGGTAGAGATCAGCCACCAACTCGTTTGCACGATCAACGGCCAGCGAATACTGAATGAGATCATTGGTCCCGATCGATAGAAAATCAGCATGTCGGGCAAGCGCAGAGGCCATCACCGCCGAAGAGGGAACCTCGACCATGGCACCGAGCGGAATCGAATCATGGCAGCTGATCCCCTCTCCGCGAAGCTCCTCACTGAGCTGCTCGACCAGCAATCTGGCGCGAAGGAACTCTTCGAGACAACTGATCAAAGGGAACATGATTTTCACGCACCCTGGTGGAAACTCTGCGGCTGTGCGAATCAGCGCGCGGAGCTGGGTCCTGAAAAAGCCTGGTTTCGAGAAACATAGGCGAATTCCTCTCAGGCCGAGAACAGGATTCCCCTCCTCCCCTCCCATCACCTCCCTCGCGAGTTTTTTGCCCCCGAGGTCGAATGTCCTGATGATGACGGGCTTTGGGGAGAAGGCTCGGACAATATCGCGATACACCTCAAAATGATCATCCTCGCTCGGAAGGGATGGACTCCTCTCCATGTAGAGAAACTCGGAACGATAAAGTCCAATCCCCTCGGCATTCCAGTGGAGGGCCGCGTCGACCTCAAGGGGAAGATCAACGTTTGCCATGAGGGTTATCGGAACACCATCCTGCGTTTCCGAGGACAGGTTTCGATGGGCCTCCAACAGGGCCCTGTGTTTTTCATGCTCCCGGTGTCGGTTCTCATATTCAGCGACTTCCGCGGCGTCCGGATCGAAAACGGTCTTACCCTCGAATGCATCGACGATAACGCGAGTAGCCTTGAAACCGGCTGCGCAAGCGCCACGAACTCCAACGAGCACCGGAATTCCAAAGGAACGGGCGATGATCGTGGTGTGGGAGGTCGGGCCCCCACTCTCGAGTATGAAACCTCGAACCTTATCCAAGGGGAGCTTGACGGCAATAGATGGAGGGAGTTCATCGGCAACGATGATAAAGGGCCGTTCAAGGCTCTTGACATCAAGCTGTTCATGGCCAAAGAGAAAATGGAGAATCTGACCACCCACATCGAGAATATCCAGACGACGCCCGGAGAGATAGTCATCTTCAATGGACTGAAACTGGGCGGCATATTTTTCAATCACTCGCTCCAGTGCCCATTCCGCGTTGACCTGATCATCCCGAATTTTCGAGCGGACGTTGTCAAGAAATGTGGGATCCTGTGCGATCAGATCATGGGCGTCGAAGATCGCCGCGTATTCCTCTCCCAATTGAGTGGCGGCTCTTTGAGCGTTATCCTGGATTCTTTCCCGGGTTTGAGCGACCGCAGAGTCAAAGCGGACAATCTCATCGTCAATCGCATCGACCTCCAGAGTCAGCCGGGGGCTCGACACATGTTTCGTCTCATGGACTACCGGCTCGGCGATAGCAATCCCCGGGCTGACAATCAGGCCCTTGAGACGAAGAGAACTCATTCTCCCTCTCCAAACTTGTCTTCAAAGAGTGAAACAATTGCTCGTGATGCTGAATCTTCATCGACTCCATCGACCCTCAGCCCGAGGGTTGTCCCCTTGGTTGCTGCGAGTGTCAGGAGTCCCAGGATAGATTTTGCATTGACCTCCTCCTGATTCAGACTCAGAAAAATATCGGATTCGTACTCGCTGGCGGTATGAACCAGCTTCGCTGCTGCCCGGGCATGAAGCCCGAGACGGTTGCTAATGTGAACTTCAATCGTTTTCATTCTAATGTCCCCGGTTTGAGATCATTGACCTTTCTGAAAAAATTTCAGAAAGTATCAGCATCATTCTAATTTCTGAGAAAAGTACTTGCTACACGTATACTATTTTGACCTGCCTTCTGGAGAGCTTCGGCGGTTTCCAAGGGACTCAGGTCCTTCTTCCTCAGTGATGCAAGCTTCATCAGCATTGGAAGGTTGATTCCCGTAACCACCTCAACCTTTCCCTCTTCAAGAAATGGCAGGGCGATATTCGAGGCCGTGCCTCCGAACATATCGGTCGCAATGACCACTCCGCCACGTCGAAGGAGTCTCTTGAGAATTTTTCGAAGTTTCTCTTTCTCGTCGTCGGCTTCATGTTCCCAGGGCAGAGCCATGGCCTCGAGATCCCCTTCAAGCTCCGGGCTGATCTTCAAGGCTGCCTCTCGAAGTTCAAGAGCCAGCGAACCATGGGTCAAGACAAGGATGGGTATCATGAGACTCACCTCCACTGGTCGCGATCACGATGCTGGGTTCTGATCGCGATCTCCGGAAATTCCGCACGGCAGATCTCCGACATGCTCTCCGCCATAAACACGGAGCGATGCCTCCCTCCCGTACAACCGAATGCAATCAGAAGATAGGGCTTCATCTCTGCGGCATACTCCGGGATGAGACCCTTGATCAGAGTTGAAAAGCTGGAAAGATGATCGGGTACACCCTTCTGCCGGATGAGCCAGTCGGACACTTTCCGGTCCGAACCCGAAAGCTCTCTCAAATCCGGACAGAAGAATGGATTTGGCAGGAAGCGCACATCAAAAACCATGCTGGCGGTTTCGGGCACTCCCCTGAGGTAGGAGAAACTCTGGAATTCCACTGTCATCAGGGTGGATGGATCCGAAAAACCTACCATTTCGAGGATTTCTCTTCGAAGCTGATGCGGCGTCAGACGGGTTGTATCCAGTCTGAAATCGGCAAGTCCTCTCAGGGGTTCCAATTCCCGATTCTCAGCTCGAATGGCTTCAATCATCGGAAGGCCCCGGAAGGGATGTGGTCTTCGAGCCACTGAAAAACGCTGTTGCAGGACCGACTCTCCCGCCTCGACAAAAAGGAATTGAAGCCCCGGAAAATCACGACGCAATCCTTCGAGAATTCCGGGTAACTGAAGGGCGAGGCCCTTTGCCCGGACATCAAGCACAACAACCAGGCGCTCCGGTTCTTCCGCACGCTCGAAAAGAGGAGGCAGAAGATCCAGCGGGATGTTGTCAATGCAGGTGTAGCCGAGATCTTCGAGACTCCGGCTGAGGACGGATTTCCCCGCTCCAGAGAGTCCGCTGATAACGAAGGGCCCCCTCCAGCCTTCCATCATCAGGCCTCCTCGCCCGCGGCGATTCTCTCGATTCTCTGAAGGAAACTCCCCTCATCATCAATGCCTCGGCCCATGAGAATGCTCTTGCGAACCGCAGTCTCCACCATCAGGGCCACATCCCTCCCGGGAGCGACGGCCATGATGTACTTCCGGACGGGGATCCCGAGGATCTCCTGAGTCTCATGGGTCATCCGTTCCCCGCGAAGGTGGCGTTCCCGTCGAATCATCTCCTGCTCCCGGGCCTCCCGGGATAACTTGATCAACTGAATAATCAGCGAGATATTCACGGAGTCCGAAGAGGCCGTCATGCCGAAGTGATTTCTGACATCGATGATACCCACGCCGCGCAATTCGAGAAAATGAGCCAGTCGTTCGTGAGCCGATCCCTGCAGGCCGGTTCGGTGAAATCTCTTGATCACGACAACATCGTCGGCCACCAGGCGGTGTCCCCGATAAATCAGCTCCAGGGCACATTCCGATTTCCCGATTCCGGGCTCACCAAGAATCAGAGTCCCCTTGGAAAAAACATCAACAAGAACCCCATGCATCTGAATTCTTGGAGAAAAGAAATCTTCGAGAAAGGGTGCGATTGACTCAATCAGGTCAGATGTCAGACTGTCGGTGCAGAGCATCGGAACCCCAGCCTCATCACAGCACCTCAAGACGCTTTCGTGCGGCCTGTGACCTTTCGTGCAAATGATTCCCGGGATTCCTGAGCAGACAAGTGCGAGCAGGCGCTTCTCTGCCAGCTCTGAGCCAAGCGTCTTAAGAAAGTCGAATTCCGAGGCGCCGAGAACCTGAAGCCGCCCTTCTTTGACATAGCCTTCCAGGCCCGCAAGCGCGAGACCCGATTTCTGGATCCGAGGGCTCGTAACGATCCGACGTGACAGGCCGGCAGCGCCCCCAATCACATTCAACCCGAGATGGGCCATGCACGGTTGGCCGAGGAGGTCGGCGATGCTGAGGCTCTGTTTCACAAACCTTCCCGTGCGGCGGTCTCTTTCAGGATTTCAATGGCCTCCGCTTCGGTACCGACCTCAAGAAGACGCTGGCGGAAGTCCTTACGTTTGATCATCCGTGCAATTTGAGAAAGTACCTGCAGATGCGCCGCGGGCTCGTCAGGGGGTGATACAACGGCAGCAACCATCCTGACTTTTTCATTCGTATCAAAGACTACCGGCTTCCGAAAACGAAGCAAAATGACAGTGATCTCCTCAAGGCCCCGCAGTTTCGCGTGCGGAATAGCAAAACCCTCCCCTACCGAGGTACTCCCGAGCTTTTCGCGCTCTTCAAGCGCCTCAAGAAGAAGATCCGGATTGAGAGAAGTCAGATTCCCGAGCCTTTCCGCCACTGCCCTCAGGGCTCCGATTCGATCATTCACCTCGACATCCAGAAAAATATTCTCCGGAGCGATCAGTTTCTGAATCTTCTTCATCGAATATCAGGTTTGATCAAGCCGAGGTTGTTATCGCTGCGCCTGTAAAGGACGTTGATTTTTTCAGATGCCGAATCGAGAAAAACGAAGAACTGTTCGTCGGACTCCTCAAGCTGCAGGACGGCCTCTTCAATATTCATCGGCTTGATCGGAATCGTCGATGTTTCAACGATCTGCGGGCTGCCGGCCGCTGCAGAGCTTGCCTCGATGACATCGTGGTCCCAGGCGCGTTCTTCAAAGCTCTCCGCTGTTTTCTGCCTCTTGTGATCCTTCAGGCGCGTTTTCAGACGTCGAGCCTGAATCTCCAGTTTCTCAACTGCCTCCTGTAAAGCGGTGGTCATCTCCTTGTTGGAGGAGGTGGCTTTGACATCGTAGTTCTTTCCCTTCAGAAAGATATCTACTACGTGCAGATGCCTCTCCTGGCTGACTTCAACCCGTAGATCCAGGATATCCGAGAAATACTTTTCGATCTTGCCGAGTTTTTTCTCGGCGATCTCCTTGACCTGGTCACTGATGATGACTTTTCGGGCCACATATTCTATTTTCATGGGCAACTCCTACTCAAAAGCGTTTTTTCTCTTGTCTGACGATGGAATACCGATCTCTTCCCGGTATTTCGCAAC
>JANTFG010000157.1 GCA_024763555.1 Thermoanaerobaculales bacterium | reverse complement strand
GATCGTGCCGGATGCCGGTCACCTGCCAGGAAACCTTGACCATGCCGAGGTTGGTTCGGATGACGAAACGGCCGTCCTTGATCTCCTCGGCGACGATGGCCTGGGCGAACTGCCCGATGACCGTCAGCTGGTAGCGGAAATCCCGGTTGAGGGCCTCGAAGTACTCCGGAAGCTCGATCACGGCATAGCCATCGGCATCCGTCCGAACGTTGCCGTTATAGACATTCATCATGTCCGGAGATTCGACGAAGGAGTGCGAGAGGTACTTGTGTTCGGGGTCCAGCGGATGGTCGATCTTGAAGCTGCCGCCGCTCTTGGAGAGGGTCCCGGTAACATAAACGTCTCCGTTGAAGTACCCGGCATAGCCGCCGCTGCCCCCATAGGCCGCGATTCCCCAGCCGCCGGACCCCGTCGCCCGGAAGAAGCCGCCATAACCACTGGTCGTCTCCCCGCGGACCCCTGCCGCCTCGCTGCCGCTGTTGGCGACTCCGACCACTCCAAAGCCGTTGTTTTCCGAGGAGGCGCCCCAGGCACCTGTGCCCTTGCCGTTGAACAATCCACCAAGAAAGCCGGAAGCACTACTTCCGTAGTTCTCACCGAATACAGCATGTCCACTGTTGGATACGACGTAGCCATCCAGTCCAGTCCCACTCCCACTGGCACCCCGAATCCCGATCCCTCCATTATCTGCGATCCCCTCGATTCCACCGCCGCTTCCCATGTTGCCTAGGGCAATCAGGAAACTGCTGGTGTTGTACTGCAAACCACCGTCCATGGGAACGACCAGCCCTGCCTCATCATCCTTCCACAGCAGATTGGTCCCATCAGTACTGAGGATCTGGCCGTTGTTCCCGCCGGAAGCTGAGAGTTCCGGTTTGCCAACGGCATGTGCCCCGATGTCATTTGCCAGAACCATGCCATCTTCGATTTTCGCCGAGGTGATGGAGTTGTCGGCAATCTTCGCATTATTGACGCCCCCATCGGCAATCGAGATCGTGACATCGCCTGTCGTACCCCCACCACTCAAGCCCGCGCCCGCAGTCACCGCAGTAATATCTCCCGAGCCTCCGGCGCCGCCATCCTGCCACACCAGATTGGCTCCGTCAGTCCCGAGAACCTGGCCGTTGGTCCCACCTGCTGCTGAGAGTTTCACCTGGGTGACACCGCCGTTCGCAAGACTCAGCGTCACATCGCCGGTCGCGCCTCCACCACTCAGACCCTCGCCTGCCGTCACCTTGGTAATATCCCCGCCGCCCGATCCTGAGACCGCCTGCCATTGGAGACCGGAGCTGGTGTAGACCAGGGCGTCGCCATCGGAGGCCGTGTTGACGACGCCGATCTTCGGGGCCGTGACGGCGCCGTCCTTGATCTTCGTGGTCTTGACGGCGTTTTCCGAGATTTTCGGCCCGGTGACACCTCCATCAGCGATGGACAAGGTCACATCGCCCGAAGTCCCGCCGCCTTCAAGACCTTCACCGGCGTTGACCCCTGTGATATCTCCGTCTCCGCTTCCCTGCGCCGTCATCTCGAATTCCATTTCCAGGGTCGAGGGATCCTGGGAGATCGTCCCGTTGCCGACCATCGAGCCCAGAGCCAGCAGGGAACCGGCGCCGGAAAGAACATTGATTTCGATCCGCCCACCATCGACCGTCAGCCCCGAAGCCAGGCTGGAGAGATTGAGCTGCATCGGCTGATAGGGCCCGAGGCTGTAATCCTTCGAGGCCAGCTCCACACCCATCCCGTTGAGCAGTCGGACTCTGGCTTCGACATCAGCGCCCGCTGTCTCGACCAGGGCAAAGTTCGAGCGGAAACTCCCGTCAGCCGGTTGACTCACCCCGGAAATCGAGGTCGTCTTGCCCTGAGTCAGAGCAAGAGCCGGAGGCATGGCCGCCATGAACTGCCCCTGAGATTCGGCGGCATCTGAGCCCGTCTGGTTGAAAATCCGTGATGAAACAGCAATATTTTCGTCCGATATGAAACGCAGGGCGCCGGAGGCCTGACTGAGACCGAAGAGTTCATAGAAAAGATCCTTGAACTGGAGAGTCTGGCCGGGATTGACGCTGAGCGTCTGGCTCATCGGCGTTGGATTGCTCTGGTTTCGTTTCAGAAATTCTACCTGCACCGACGCCAGACTCCCGGAGGAATTATGAATCCACACCGTTGTATACCACTGCGATCCGTTCGCCCCGGGGCCACGGCCGACCGAAGCCAGGAAGAGTTCCTGTCCCGAGGTCCCGGCAAAACCGGTCCCGACCAGAATGATCAGACTGACGACTCCAATTAAAATTCTCCTGAACATCATGTCCTCCTGTTGAGTTTTTCGGGAACTCACGTGCATCCCCGAGTGTTTCTTTCAGGAGGTCTATCGACGGGGAGTAGAATTTCCCTCAGGGAGGTGTCGATTTTTTCCGCCGGGAAGAAGGAAGCGCATCCGAATGCCGAAACCAAGAACCATCGCAACGCCGACAATCCCGATCAGAATCCAGGGCCGGATTGATTTTTTCCGGGCCTTCAGGGGCGTCAGATCTCCGTCGCCGAGAATACTCAGTCCGGCCCAGGTCGCACTGGAAATCCCCTGATCGACGGCCTCAGCCTGTGCCCTCCTCAGGGCCTCGGCCACGCTGATGCCCCGCGCGAGGTGACGGTAGAGATCACTGAAGAACCGGCTCGCCTCCTCGTCGTCCAGAGGCCACAGTCCGGCCAGAACGGCGCCGGCGCCCGCCTGAAGGAAGGCTCTGGCAAGGCTCTGGGCCCCTTCGCCGCCGAGAACCCGGCCCGCGGAACCCCGGCAGGAAGAGAGAATGACCAGCTGTCCGTCGAGGTCGAGAGATGTAACTTCCCGCACCTGGAGAAAACCGTCTTCCTCTTCAGAACCCGGGGCCAGGAGAATGGCCGAGCGTTCCGGTTGATCATCATCGACGACCGCATGCGTCACGAAATCGATGATTCGAAAGGAAGCCAGCGACGCCTTCTTCAAGGCGCTCTCGCTGGCCTCGGAACCCGAGAGAATCACGGTGCCGGCGCCGGCGAAGCGTTTGAGCGCTCTGGCTTCCGATTCGGCATGTTTCAGGGGCGCCAGCCGAAGACCCTCTCGCCAGGGAGCGGCCGTGCGGAGGGCGAATTCTTTCTCTGCTTCCTCCCCGATCGCGGGGTTGGCAAAGACCAGGGCGCCCGATGCGGAAGAACCGCTCCGAAGCTGTTTCCGGAGGCGTGACCAGACGGTGGCGGAAGGAAGGACCGAGATCTGGTAAAGACTCCCGATCGGCATGGCCCTCTCGGAGGCCCGAAGCCCGCCGAAGGGACAGTGAAAGAGAACATCATCCGGGATGATGACCAGTTTCTTCACAGCCCCCGGGAGCCGGTCGAGAGCTTCCCTGAGGAGATCCCCGTACAACCTGACGGACGCCTTATTACCCGGGCCGGGATTGCCCCCGCGAGAATCCATGAATCCCTCGAGAATCTCAACCCGGCCCCTCAGGTCCCGCCGTGCCGGAATGGCGATCGCATCCGCGTGATCCCGGGTGATCAGCAGGAGCCAGGAGCGCCCGATGTTGAGAGGCGCCTTGAAGTCTCCCTCGCCATCCCAGAGCTGATAGGAGAGCAGGGCCTCGTCCGGCCCCAGGAGCGACTGAACCTCCCCGAGATCGACAATCCGGGACGGGGCAAGGCGGTGGCTTCCCGAGGGCTCCTCGAGGAGCTGATCCCTGAGGACGGATTCCCGTTCCTCGAGTTCCCGCAGACTATTCAGAACCTTCCTTCGTTCGTCGGGGGCCAGGTCCGTCTTCGAGAGCTTCCGCTGGATTGCGGCGATTTCCGAAAGCGCCTCCCTGTGGCGTTGATCCAGGGGTCCGGAGCCTCGAACCGGAGCCCGTTCCAGACTCTCCAGCAGTTCCCGGCCCCGAAATCGCTCCAGGGTCTCAAAGGCCAGGGCCAGATCCTGATCACCCTCCGATGAGCCGTCGACACCCTCGAGCAGGAATCCCGCCAGTCTGTAGTAGACCGGCGCCCAGTGAATAAAGGCCTGGGCCCGAATGGACCCTCCCACCTGCGAAGTTCTGGTGTCCTCGATGAAATTCAGCGCCTGGAGGTGTTTCGCAATGGCCTCCCCGGGGGGATCGTACAGGGCCGCGATCCGGGCTTCGGCGGCCAGGACTTCGCCGAGGGGGGCGCGCTGCCCGGAGTCTTCGGCCTTTCGTCGCGCCTCGCCAAAGGCGGTATCCGCCTCATCCCGGTCCTGCGGAGCCATCTCGGCCAGTAGCGTTCCGATCGACTTCAGGTTATCGATCTCCTGGCCGACGAAGCCCGTCTCTCGAGAGATCTCCAGGGAGCGCCGGAGGAGGGCCAGTCCCTTCTCCCCGCGATCGATCGTCCCCTGGAGGTGGAGCAGAGAGGCCTCGCTCTCGGAGTTGCCGCTCTCGACGGCCAGCTTCAGTGCCCGGGCGACCAGCGATCGAGTCCGGTCCCGGGTCATCCGGCCCTCACGCATGAGTTTCACACCTGCCAGCGCCATATTGAAGGCGGACAGGGACTGCCAGTATTCGTCATGGGCTTGCCGACGGATTTCAAAGGCCCCTTCGAATGCCTCGTAGGCCTCCGGGTAACGACACAGGTACCAGTAAACCCCACCGAGATTGTCCATCACCCAGCACTGGAGATCGTAGGGTCCGTCGGGGAAGACGACACCGCGGGCCTTCAGCAGGAAATGAAGGGCGCGGGAAAACTCCAGTCGATCTTCGGCCATCGAGGCCCAGGCCGTCCAGACCCGGGCTGCCATCGTCGGATCTCCCGTCCGCTGAGCCGCGACACGACACCGTTCAAGCAGAGCCTCAGCCTCGGAAATCCGGCCCTGATCGGCAATCCGGGCGGCTCTCTCCACACCGGCATAGACGACGCCCCAGTCGTCTCCGGTCGCCTCCATTCCGTCGATTGCATCGACCAGAATGGCGTCAAAGCCCGGTCGATTCTGCATGTGGTCCAGCCACCCGATGAACATCTCGATCCGGTAGACCTCCGGGTTCTCCTCGAAGTAGTGGCGGAGCATCTTTGAGGCCTCGTCGAAGTGCCCGTGCGCGATCACTGAACGGTAGATGCAGTAGTAGGCCACCGGGTTCCCGGGATTGGCCCTGATCTCCGCACGACACTGATCCAGGGTCGGCGCGGCCGGCTCCGCATGGGCGACGCCGATCAATGCCGAGATCAGACATCCGAATATGAGAATAAAATGGCTTTTCACCACGGTATTTTACCCGACGGATTGTTATTCCCGAATATCCGATATCATGATGTCATTGAGATTATCAAATCCTCAAACAATTCCGATGTATTCTCGGGTCGATGGCTGTCGGTAATCTTCCCCAGGAAGTCAGGCACTCCCAAGCGATCGATGAGGAGGCCATGGCCGAGCTGTCCCGCAGAGTCCGTGCAGCGGTCAGACGAAGCTGTCCCCCCTTCCTGGCGGCACAGGCTGATGACATTGCGCAGAACGTTCTTCTCCAGCTGCTCAAAATATTGAAGTCGGATGAGGGAAAGCGGAGCTTCTCGTCGATGTACCTGATGAAGGCCGCACACGGTGTGACGGTCGATGAGATCAGGCGCCGAAACCGGCGCAAGGAACAGACGGGAATGGAGGAGAAGATCCTCGAACAAGAACTCTCCGCGCCGAACCCCGAGGAGGAAACGGCGGCTCGTTCCCTCGGATCCGAGATCCGGGATTGCCTCAAAGGCATTGTCCCCTCCCGGCGCGTGGCGGTCACTTTGCATCTGCTGGGATGCCCGGTTCCCGAGGTCGCACGCCGCCTGGGATGCCCGGAAAAAAGTGCAGACAACAGGGTCTACCGAGGAATGAAGAACCTCCGGGAGTGTCTCGAATCCAAAGGGCTCAGACCATGAGAAACGAAACAGCAGACCAGTTGGCCAGAATGCGGCAGGCCTTTTCCTCCGGAAATTGGGACAGCCCGGGTGAAGATTGCCCCGATACCGAAACCCTCTGGCGTTCGGCCGCCGGGGAGTTGGATCCCATTGCGGAGGAAGAGATCGTCCTGCATCTTTCACGATGCCCCCAATGCACCTCGACCTGGCGTCTGGCGAGAGAAATGATCCGGGAGGAGCAATCCAGGGCCGGTTCTCAGGTCATGGCAGGGAGCTTCGGACGAAAGGGAGCCGCCTCGAGACGATGGGCCCTGGCCGCCGCGGCTGCGGTCGTACTCGGCGTCGGCCTGGGCGCGGGACTGTTTTTCGATAGAGGACCTTCCTCTCCGCCGATCTACCGCGAGCAGGGAGACGAACACGCCATCGCCCCGCTCCCCGAAACAAAGGTCGTCCCCCGGACCGCCTGCCGCTTCCGGTGGACTCCGTTTCCGGAAGGGACACGGTACGACCTGACGGTCACCGACGAGAGGCTCGATGTGCTCCTCTCGGTCAAGGATCTCGAAGAACCGGAATACCTTCTTCCACCGAATGCCCTTCCCGAGACAATTTCTGCGGTGTACTGGCGCGTCACCGCCCACCTCCCCGACGGCGCCGTCATCTCCTCAGAGACCCTGAGGACACGATTGGTCGACGGGCCCGGCTGACCCTCCCGCCTCGGATGAGGCTGGCGAAAAGTTCGGAAGGGGCGGAGTCGCCGGCGCGACTCGGGCTCGCGCTCTTTTTCGGCCCTTGATGCCCAGGCTGCAGCGCAGAAAGCTCTTCGAAAAATCCTCTCCCATCGCCTCGAAAAGAGGAGTACAATGCCACACCCGCCCGGAGACCGGTCTTTTACGGTGATGGGCATACCGGAGCTTCCCAGGCTTCGGTTCTTGGAGGCACACATGAATCAGAACGAAATTCGGGCCGGCGCTGTCGCCCGCTGCCGTGAAAAGGGCATCATCATCCCAACCCTGGCGGAGCAGAAGAATCCCCATCTCATTCCGAAAGGGATCGCCCGGCGTCTGCCCGAGGTTGATATCCAGGCCGTGGATCCCCTCAACCTCTACCGGATCACCTGGTACAACGATCCGAATTCCCATGGCTTCGGCGAGGTCAACGCCCTGGAACTGCCCTCGGAGCTGACGGGCGTTCCCGCGCGGATCGTCGGCCTCGTCGGTCGTCACTTCCCGACGGGGGCTCACAAGGTCGGAGCGGCCTTCGGTTGCCTGGTCCCCCGTCTGGTCAACGGAGAATTCGACCCCAACACCCAGTCTGCGGTCTGGCCGTCTACGGGTAACTACTGCCGAGGCGGCGCCTTCGACTCCGCCCTCCTGGGCTGCCATGCGGTCGCCATTCTACCCGAAGAGATGAGCCGGGAACGTTTCGACTGGCTGGAGGAAATCGGCGCGGAGGTCTTCGCGACTCCAGGCTGCGAATCCAACGTCAAGGAGATTTTCGACAAGTGCTGGGATCTGAGGAAAACCCGCTCCGACGTCGTCATCTTCAACCAGTTCGACGAGTTCGGGAATTACCTCTGGCACTGGTCGGTGACCGGGGCCGCGGTTGAGGACTGGATTGCGAAAAATGCCGGGCCGAGCGGTCGCTTCGCCGGCTGGGTCGGCGCCACCGGCTCCGGCGGCACCCTGGCAGCGGGAGACTACCTCAAGGGCCGCTTCCCCGGTGCGACCATCACCGCCGCCGAAGCCCTGCAGTGCCCGACCCTGCTCGCCTGTGGATTTGGCGGCCATAGGATCGAGGGCATCGGCGACAAGCACGTGCCGTGGATCCACAATGTGCGAACTACCGATGTCGTGACGGCGATCGACGATGAGGCCACGATGCGTCTGCTCAGGGTCTTCAACGAGGATGCAGGTCATCAATATCTGTCTGATCGCGGAATCGACGATGAGACGATCTCCCGCCTCGATGACCTCGGCATCTCCTCGATCTGCAATCTGCTCGCGGCGATCAAGACCGCCCGCTATTACGATCTCGGACCCGATGACATCCTGGTCACCTCCTTCACCGACTCGGTCGAAATGTACCGCAGTCGACTCAATGAGATGAATGAGGAGATGGGCGCCTACACCGTGGAGCAGGCCGCCATCGATTACGAACGGCGATTGCTCGGCACAACGACCGACCATCTCCGGGAGCTGAGTTACTTCGACCGAAAGGCCATTCACAATTTCAAATATTTCACCTGGGTGGAGCAGCAGGGCCGCACGGTGGATGAAATCAATGCCCTGTGGAGTCCCTCCTTCTGGAAGGATCTGACGGATGGTGTCGAGGCCTGGGACGAGGATATCCGCCATTTCAACCGGGACACGGGCCTGCTTGATGAGCTTGCGGCGGAGGAGTTTTCCGAATCCCAGGGAGATTAATTCAGGATGGGGTGGGGCTAGATGTCCCCGACCTCGATTGATTGGAGATCAGAAGATGAGCGATAAGGGACAGGCGGCGCTGGCCGCAGCACGAAAGAGACAGGACGATATCGTCAACTTCCTCCGGGGAATGATTGCCATTCCGGCGGAAAGCTGCCATGAGCAGAAGCGCTGCGAATTCGTCAAGGCGGA
>JANTFG010000156.1 GCA_024763555.1 Thermoanaerobaculales bacterium | reverse complement strand
CGGGAGAGCCCGGGTTGAAGTGCGGGATCACGGCCCCGGCGTTCCTGCAGCCTTTCAAAAACGCCTCTTCGAGCGATTCGCTCAGGCCGGCGACGGTGGAGGAGGGTCTTCAATCAAGGGTTCCGGCCTCGGTCTGGCCCTGGTCCGCGAGCTGATCGAAGGAATGGGAGGCCAAGTCGGGTATCAGGATCGCCCCGAGGGGGGCGCCTGCTTCTGGTTCGAACTTCCGCCCGCCGTATAGTCCGCGTTTCTCAACAATTTCGTCGCGACAGGCCCCCCCCCCTCCCCGCATGCCGTGAAGCGGCCGTGCTCACAGGGACGCTTCCCCTCAAACCAATCCACATCGTAAATGCCCCGGTTAGAGCCTCATGATAGATGGACACCGACATGTTGTAGTATCGTAGTTGCTGATATTCTCGTCTCCGGCCGGAGGAGACAGGTTCACGCCGGGAGGCTGAAATGCCGGATCTGAAGAAGACTTCTTCGCTCTCATGGTCAAATCTCTCGATCATCTGGAAGCTCGCGATCCCGATTCTCGCGATGGGCATTCTTGTGGCGGTGGCCCTGGGCTTTCTGACCATTCGAAACACCAGAATTCTCCGGGAGAGAACCAGCCTGGAGAAAGCCCGCTTTGTGACAGCTGAGCTGAAAGCCCTTCGCACATATTCCCTCGAAAAGCTGGACGAGGCGGGAGATGCCGACTCCGACCCGATGATCCATGAACTCAACCGCGTACTGACGGGCCTTGACAGCACAACGATCCGCCACATCGGGGTTCCCGGCCTCGGCTCAGAATACGCAGGAACTCGTGACCCCTTTGAGCGACAGGCGATGGATTTTCTCAGCCAAAATCCCACTGAAGAATTCTGGCGTCTGGAAGATACCGATGCCGGACCCAGAATGCGCTTTGCAACGGCTGACATCATGGACTCTCCCCGCTGCGTTGAATGTCATAACGCGCTCTCAAGCACAGGGCACTGGCAGCAGGGCGACGTCGCGGGAATCATGGCAATCTCGACCGATGCCGGAGCCGAACGAGGGGGAGCCGAAGCTCTGATTGCCGGAGTCATCGTCTTTGGCGGCGCCGGGATTGCCGCTCTGTTTCTGATCCTCATTCTCCGTAATTCGATCGCCCGACCAATGGCGGAAGCAGGCGATATGGCAAAGTCCCTGGCCCGGGGAGACCTCACCTCCCGCCTTGAAATCAGGGGCCGCGACGAGATCGGAAAGTTCCGCTACGGCCTCAACAAAATGGCTGATGCCGCAACTTCACTCACAGTTGGAATGTCCAAGCAGGCTGAACAACTTGGGACGGTTTCCGGGACTTTCGATAGCCTGAGTTCCGAACTTCGAGTCAACGCCGAAGAAACTTCTCAACAGGCGACAATGGTCGCCTCTGCCGCCGAAGAAGTCAGTACGAATATCCAGTCGGTTGCGGCAGCAGCGGAGGAGATGAATGCCTCAATTCTCGAAATTGCCTCCAGCGCATCGACAGCGGCGAGGGTCGCGAGCTCAGGAGTCGAGAAGGCCGAAGCCACCAACGAAACCGTGGCCCGTCTGGGCCAGTCGAGTTCAGAGATCGGGAAGGTCGTCGAGGTCATCCAGCGGATTGCAGCTCAAACCCATCTACTGGCACTCAATGCAACGATCGAAGCCGCCAGAGCCGGCGACGCCGGAAAGGGATTTGCCGTCGTGGCCGCTGAGGTCAAGGAGCTGGCCAATCAGACCGCGCAGGCCACCGACGAGATCAGCCGGAAAGTCGGCGCCATTGTCCAGGATGCCGCATCTGCGGTGGACGTCGTTGCCTCCATCTCCTCCCTGATCCTGGAGATCAATGAGATCCAGAACACCATCGCCGGCGCAGTTGAGCAGCAGTCATCGACAACGGCCGAGATCGGCCGGATGGTCAGTGAGGCCGCACGGGGGGGACTCGAGATCGCCGAGGGCATTGGAAGTGTTGCGGCGGCTGCGTCGATGACGGCGGAGGGCGCGAATCTGAGCGACGAGGCAGCTCGGAAACTCCGGGAGGCGGCAGCAGACTTAAAGAACATGATCTCGGTCTTCAACTTCGGTTGACCCACGATTCATCCTTCCTGCCGGCCGAAGAAGCTCCCCGTCATCTCGGCAATCCAGGTCGGCGACCGGCCCTCTCCTCAGTCCTCCTTCCTTCTGGAGCGGGGATGGGCGGCACGATGGACTTTCATCAAATGCGCCAGATCTACTCTCGTGTAAATCTGGGTCGTGGCCAGCGAGGAATGACCCAGAAGTTCCTGGATCGCACGGAGATCCATCCCGGCTTCGAGAAGATGTGTCGCAAAAGCGTGCCTCAGTGAATGGGGGTGGATGTCGGCTCCTGATGCCGCCCTCGAGACCGCCTGATCCAGGATCCGCCGAACCGAGCGGTCCGTGAGACGACCACCCCGCTGGTTGACGAAGAGGGCATCATCTCGTCCGGGAATCTTCCTCCGCCACCGCGCTCTGTCCGACAGGTAGACCTCAAGAGCCTCTCCTGCCTTTCGGCCAAAGGGAACGATCCGCTCCTTCTTCCCTTTCCCGCGTACCCGAAGCAGGCGCTGCTTCCGGTCAATATCACCAAGATCCAGGCTCACAAGTTCTCCCACACGGAGACCGCTTCCATAGAGAAATTCGAAAATCGCCCGATTTCGTCTTCCAGCGGGAGAATCCTCCATCCCATCGACGATTACCTCAATCAGGTCCAGGGAGACCACATCGGGCACTGCGCGGTTCTTTTTCGGGGACCGTGTACTCTTTGCGGGATTGAGGCCGAGAACGCCTTCCGAAACGAGATAATCAAAATAGGACCTCAATGCCGCCAGTGCCCGCTCCACCGAAGCGGGCGCCAGCCCCTCGGCATGGAGCCAGGCCAGGTAGGCACGAATCGACGAGCTTCTCAGCTCCACCGGAGCTTTCGTCTCCAGCTCCTCCCGAAAGAAGGTACGGGCCCTGATCAGCTCCCGACGATAGGCCTTCAGGGTGGCCGGTGAGAGATTCCTCTCCCACTGAAGGTGCTTTAGAAAATCTTCGAGTAACCAATCCATGAGCTAGAGATCCTGAGGCCGAGCCGGGAATTTCCCGAAAGCCCGCCTCAGTCCCAGCTTCAAGACGTCCCGGAACATCTGAAGGGAATGCCGCCCCGGCAAAACCCGGGAGGACTCGACATGAGCCCATCTGACACCCAGTTCTCGAATTTCAAATCCCCAGAGTCTCGCAAGGTAGAGATATTCCACATCCCAGGCAAAACCTTGAACTCTTCCGACCTCTGCAAGAGCGCGAGCCAACTCACCTGGAAAGAGCTTGAAACCACATTGCGTGTCGTGGATTCCTGGAATCAGCAGACCCTGAACGATCAGATTAAAACACCGACCCATCAGATCCCGATAAAAGGGCTGAGGATGAAAGATCAGAGAGCGATCGACCGCACGGGAGGCGATGATGAGACGATCAGGTGAGAAAGCGTTGAGGAGAACTTCCAACTCCTCAATCGGCGCCGAAAGATCAGCGTCACTGATCAGGACCAGCTCGCCCCGGGAAGATCCAAATCCGGTCCGAACTGCAGCCCCTTTCCCAAGGGTTGTCTCGTGTCGCAGGCAGCGATATTCCACTCCCCACCGGGATGAACATGCCCGAATCAGCTCTCCAGTTCGATCCTCCGACCCATCATCGACGATGATGATCTCCGCCGGCAGCAGGTCTTCGTTTTTCTCTAGATAGACCCGGATCGACTCCAGGGTGGAAGGAAGACGCCCTTCCTCGTTCAGCGCGGGGATGACAATACTGAGGCGAATGGAGTCTTTCCGCTTCATCGCCGCCTGCCGAGACTGCCGAAGCGGATGATATACTCTCTCCTGGTCTGAAACGGCAGGGCCAAGAGGCCCCTGTCTCCTGGGAGGGAGGACGGTATGAGCCAGACTCGCTGGGAATATCGCATCATCAACATCCGTTCTGAAAACTATCGCCTGGACCCCGCCTACGAGGACCGCCTCAACAAGCTCGGGGACGAGGGATGGGAACTGGTCTCGATCACCGCAATCAACTTCAAGACCGGCGCCACTGACCATATCGGCATGGTTTTCAAGCGAAAGATCTCCTGACAAGATCGACGCCGGCCACCCTGCTCAGCAGGTAAGATCCTCTTCCCCCAAGCAGAAGAGGCAGACCGAGTAGAGCCGAGCCAACGAGCAGCGTCAGAAGCGTAGCCACCAGGCGCGATCCCTCCAGCTCCGATTCAAAAACCAATCCGGCGATGATCATTCCCGGATCTGCCTTGAGGATCTTGAGACAGATGACTGTCGCCGCCAGCCACCAGAGCAGCGCCACCGCCAGCGCCCAGTAAAGCACCACGGGTCTGAAGGGCAGCGACTGCAGACTGAGGCCCAGAACCATCGTCGTACTCAGGCCAAGAAGCAAGACCAGATCGGCCAAACCGGTCGCCAACAAGGTCGGGAAAGGAATGGCCCCGCTTCCGGGCGAAGCTTCTTCCTCAAGGCTCTCGACATCAACTCCGGAGAGCCTGTCCCAGTCACGGTCATCAGGCACCTTCATCGATTCTTGAGGCTCCCGACAAAAATCTCGAGCTGCATGTCAACCGGCTTCTTAATATATCTCTCGGAAAATTCCAAGATCCGCGCGACCTCGGCGTCATCAGGTCGACGTTCGTGAAGTTGTGCCAGCATTGCCCGAGCGCCCGCCAGATTGTAGGACCGAAGCTCCTTTAGTGCGCCATTAAAAAGATTTCGATCCACCAGTTCCGAGATTCTTTTCTCCTTGGGGTATTTCCTCTCGAGCTCGCTCGCAATACTGACAACACTCCGATATTCTTTGTGTTTCAGAGCCCCGAAGAGAGGCATCGCCTGCCCCTCCCTTCGGGCAATCTCAGTCTTCAGATCCTGGAGGCCCGGATCCTGCGGATGAGTAGACAGCCCCTTCTGAATCTCCTCCAGAGCCCCGAACCAGTCCCCACGATCCAGCATGTCGCGGGCCTTGACGGCTTCCTCGGGCACAGGAGTAGGCGTCGGCGGAGCCATCGCCTTCCTGATCCTGGCGATATGTTTCTCAATCCTCTGCTTCTCAATATCATCCGCCTGGAAGTTTTCCAGGAGATGCAGTGCCTCTTCGGACTTCCCCTGCTTCATCAGGCCATCCGCATCCTCCAGGAGCTTCTGAACGGCCCGGGCGCGATTCTCATCCGAGTCACCTGAGCCCATCAGCCGCAGTCCCAGCCACATTCCCCCCAGGAGAACCAACAGCGCCAGCACCCCGAGGCCGACCATTTTCAGAGAGATTCCGCGTGAGACTGTGGCCGGCGCCGGAGCTTCGAGGGCACGGGCCTCTAGGGCATCCAGCTCATCCGCTACTGAGAAATCATCAGAAAAAAGGTCCTCTTCTTCGTCCCGGGCTGTATCCTCCAAGGGCTCACCCTCGGGAATAGCCGCTTCTTCCAGCGGTACCTGGGATTCCTGGACAGCCGGCGGCGGAAGCTGCGCCGCAGATTGGTCAAACTCGGCATCAGCCGGCTCCGGCTCGTCCAGGCCCTGTTCGAGAGCAGGAAGCTCCTCAACGGGCTCCGGCTCTGCCTCCATATCCACGTCCGAAACCGAATCCGAACTGAAAAGATCGGAAACATCGTCCCCAAAATTGTCAAAGTCCGGTCCCCAGGAGGCCTCTTCAGTCTCCTGAACATCATCGTGAACACCCTCTTGGATCGGAGGATGCTCTTCAGCCGGCTGAGCTGCGGGCTGACCCGGCTGCACTCCGCTCGATTGCTGCTTCCAGTCATCGGCAGAAGCAGCATAGGCCGCCTGGGCTCCGGGCTCGAGCCCCGTCGGCGCTGCCGGACTCTCTTCATCGTCGGTCTCGAAGAGATCACCGAGGGGAGGCAGCCCCTCATCCGGAGGTGTCCCGATATCCTCAAAGAGATCTCCAACGCCGCTGGACTCGAAGTCCAGGGATCCTTCATCGCCCTCTTCCGCGGGCGTGGACTGTGCCCCGGCGCCGAAGCCGCCCTCATCCGGGCCCTCCAGTTCGAAGGCCTGGGGCATTGCGGCCTCCGAAACAGGAGAGGGAGGAGCCGGGAATGCGGACTCCACCGGAGCCGCACCGTGGGCAGCCTGGTCCATCATCGACTTTCCCCGCTCCTGAATCGCTTCGAGCGTGGCATGAATCCCGGGATGATGGGGATCCAGCGTCTGTGCCATCATGACAAAATTTGCAGCTTCCTGGGGATCACCCGCATCCAGAGCTTCCCGGGCCTGGGTCAAAAAATGCCCGACTTGAGCTTCCTTTTCCAGAGCATCTTCAACCTGCCGGGAGAGATTTCGCGCCTCCTCATGTCCGGGCAGGTCCAGCAGCACCCTCCGAACCTTTTCCTGGGCCTCAACCAGATGACGTTTCTCGAATTCTTCGATCGCCTCAACCAGCAATAGGTTGATTTCTTCCGTGGCCGGCGCGTCGATCTGCGACAGCACGCCTTCCAGACTGATTTTCCCGTCGCCGGTCGAAAGCTGTTCCTGGAGAGCCAGGGCCGGTGTAAAGGAGGGATCCAGCCGAAGAACAAAATCAAGACCCACGAGAGCATCATCTTTCCGATTATCCTGGAGATTGCTGATCACCAGCCGGAATGCACTCATGACTCGTTCCTGGGCGCGCGGAGACAGTTCGGTATTTCCTGGGTATGCCATCAGAACTCGATCCTACCAATCCCGGGGCCTTCCGGTCAATGCGCCTCAGCCGCAAGGGCATTTGAAAGACAAATGACAACGCTTGTACCACGCGGTTCTCGGTTCGAGAAACTCAGAGTTCCACCATGGTCCCGCACAATTCGATCTACAATCGCCAGACCCATTCCCGAGCCCCGGCCTTTGGTTGAGTAAAAGGGCCTTGTCAGCAACTTCTGATCCTCGGTCGGGAGTCCGGGGCCGTCGTCCAGAATCTCGATCAGGGCATCGCGGCCCTCCTTTCTGACGATGATCCTCACCTCTCCCTCGCCATCGACTGCAGAGATGGCGTTGTCAAAGAGATTCACCAGCACCTGACGAAAGAGAACGGGATCCACCATCGCTGACACCGGACCGTCGGGAAAAGTCGAGAACACCCGAAGTCCCTCGGAAATACCCCTGTAGATCGCAAGGGTCTCCTCGACCAGCTCGTCCAGAGACCAGGGCCGTGCTTCGACGCTCGGCATCCGGGCGTACTCCTGAAAGGCATCAACCAGGGTTTGAAGGCCCATCACGTGAGCGACAATCGCCTGACAGCTCGAACGCAGCACCTCGCCCTGCTCGCCGCCGATCTTTGAAGCTCTCCGTTCAATCCGCTCCGCCGCGAGACGAATGGGCGTCAGAGGATTCTTGATCTCATGGGCAATTCGCCGCGCCGCATCGCTCCAGGCCGCCTGCCGCTGGGCCAGCATGAGATCACTGAGGTCATCGATCGCCACCATGATGCCTCCGCCCGGCAGGGGACGACGAGTCACATCGAAGTGCCTCATCTCCCCACCGATATCGAGGTCCAACTGGAAGGACTCGCGCTGGGGACGACCAGGGCGAAGCCGCTCGTACAGGGCATCGAGACCCAGCTTCCGGAGCACCGAGAGTGGATGCAGACCAGCTTCCGTGCGGGGAAGTCCGAGCATCCGGGCAGCGGAGTCGTTGGGGCGGAATTGATCTCCCCCGGCATTGATACTGAGCACCCCGATTGGGATGGTTTCCAGCAGGGTCGACAGTTCCTCATTGGACTCCTTGATCTCCTGCTGCGTATTTCGAACCCGCCTGACCATTGCATTGAAGGAATCCACCAGAACGGCAACCTCATCGGCAGCCTGAACTCCGACTTCCTCCAGGGCATCTCCTTCCGCCACCCTCCTCGTGGCATCCGTAACGACGCGAAGCGGCTCGGTAAAACGCCGGGAAAGAAATAGCCCGACCCATACCGTTACGAAGAGCAGGAGCAGCGTGATCGAAAGGAAAACGAGAATTGTTGTCGCCGTGATGGTTCCCCGGCGTTGTTTCATACTCTGAAACTCGCTGTCGGCCGTGGTCGCGCGCTCAAGATGATTCAACAGCCTCGGAGGAAGAATCGCCCCGACGACAACCCGATGTCTCTTATCGGGCAGCACTTCCCACGCCCGCAGCAACAGCCCGCCCATCCATCTTTCGGCCCGGACTCCGGATTCTTCATTCTCCTCCCAGCGAAGGGAGGGAACCGCACCGGGAATCTTTCGTGCATCGCTGACCGCCTCGACCAGAGTTCCACCATCAAAGAACTCCAGAAGATCCACGCCGAGGGTTCTCTGGAGGGGCACGAGGTTCTCAGGATTACTCTTCCCTTTCAGCTCCGTAGCCGCCACTGCCGCCTGCTCCCGGAGCCTTTGCTCGATCATCTCCCTCAGCTCAACCGCAAGATCACGGCCGCTCCCGAGGATCTCCTCCACGGGCGCGGAAAACCAGCGATCGATGGAGTGCTGCAGGAGATTTGTTGCGATC
>JANTFG010000155.1 GCA_024763555.1 Thermoanaerobaculales bacterium | reverse complement strand
AGGAAAACTGGATCTTTCGGGGTACTCCGAAGGAGCGCATTCTCTGACCGTGTCCATTGAGTACCCGCCGGGTAGAAACGGGCTCTACGGGCAGTGTGCTTCCCCCCGAACATTGATTATCGATCGGACTGAGCCGACCGTGAGTATTCAGTCCCCGAGCGACGGAGCGACTGTCTGCCCTGAAAACGGAATGATCGTGATTGAGGCCGAAGCGGCTGACAATCAGGATTCCTCCCTCGAATATGGAGTTGTGGTCGATGGTGAGGAATACGGCGATATTCTCGAGATAGATGGTTCTGACCTCAGCCCAGGCGCCCATGACCTCATTGTCAGAGTGAGGGATAATGCCGGCCTGTCATCCTGTGACGGTATTCGGATCTATACCGACGAGACTCCGAAGGATGACAGGCTCAGTGTGGCGCCTTCCCTCTTTTCTCCCGTCAACGACACCGGGGCGCCGACGACGGCTGAAATTGATTTCAGTCCCGGCGCGCCCGTCACCTATACCACTGAAATTCGTTCTCTCGATACTGGAGATCTCATCAGTGTCATGACCGGCGCCGCCGGTCACAACGAGACAATCAATCTCGCCTGGGATGGACGGGATCCCCTGGGGGCCTTGGTCCCCGACGGACAGTACTCTCTCAGCCTCCGGATGGAGACCTCATGTGGGACCGTCGTCCGGGCGATGATCCCGGACCAGGCTTCCCATCGACCGGAGCCGATCGAGGTCGATTCGAGCCCTCCGATCGTGGAAATCAGCGAACCCCTTGACGGCGCCCAGATCGGCGTTCTCGCCCAGATTAAGGGCCGAGTCGAAGATAGAAATCTTGACTCCTGGACGATCGAAGTTCAGGTTTCAGGCGAGTGTGAAGACTGTTGGACTCAAGTGGCTGCAGGCGACGAGCAGACTCTCAATCCCCAGGATCTCCTGGGGCTGTGGGAGACCGGGACCTTTGAGCCGGGTGAATACTCTCTTCGAGTCAGGGCTCTGGATTCCGCTGGAAACCGGACGATCACGAATCCAATATCCCTCATTCTCAGGCAGAAGGGCCTGATCGAGAGTTTTACTGCTGATCCAACGATGTTTTCTCCCAACGGCGACGGCAGACTGGACTTCGAAGAGATCGACTTCTCTCTCATCCAGGATGCCGTCGTCACACTCCGAGTACTTGATGACCAGGGCTTGCCGCTTCGTACTTTCTACGACGCGGAAGTACTCAGCGGCGGGTCGGACCTTTCATATGCTCCGACCTGGGACGGGACCAACGATGGAGGCGCTTTCCTACCTTCAGGGATCTATACGCTCGTTCTCCATGCAGAGGATGCGGCCTCGCCCGCAATTCTGCCGGCAGAAGATGAGTCCATCACCCTCGTGGTCGACACGACGGCGCCGGATCTCGTCTTTCATCAGCCTGCGGATCATCAGCTATCGGCTCTTCCTCTTTCAATTGTCGTCAGTGCCGAGGACGAGCATCCGGGAAGCTACGAGTTGACGATTTCCGGACCGGCCGGCTTCCACCAGGTCTTGAAGAGTGGGAGCGGATCCCTCACTTCGGTCCGAATCTCAACCCTTGACGGTCTGCCGAACGGCGCCTACGAGTTGTGGTTGCGCGCGACCGACCGAGCCGAAAATTCGGCAGAGCTTCCGCTTCAACTCAATATCGACTCGACGGCCCCTGCGATTACTTTTCTTTCACCCTCCTCCGGCGCATACGTCAACGGTCGGGCCGGTCTTATCCCGCTGCGAGCACGGATCGAAGAGGAGCATCTCGCGAGTTTCCGCTGGTCCTACGCGCCGGGACTGGAGCCTGAAGACGGCGATTTTGTTGAAATTTCTGTTGGAAGCGCCCTGCCGGCAGGTGGACTCGTCGAAGGGTTCTGGAACCCCTCAGGTATCTCCGATGGGCCATACACGCTGCGAATCGCGGCGACGGACGAGTTGGGGATGATTTCTGAGGCGAGACAGCCGGTGAATCTTGACAGCACACCACCCGATGTCGCAGTGGACTGGCCTTCGGAGGGTAGGACGCTTGGTCATCCGACAAGTATTACCGGTCATGTGAGTGATCCAGCCCTGGCGAGTTGGAAGCTCGATCTTCGGGCATCCGACGGCACTCTCAGTCATCTGACGGGCGGAGTCTCCGAAGTTGACGGTCTTCTCTTCAGTTGGGACCCGCTCCCGGCGGACGGCGCCTATGCGCTGCTGCTCAGCGGAGAGGATGGGGCAGGAAACAGGACTGAAGTTACGGTCAATCTCAGGGTGGAGGCGGCCAACCTTCCGGCCCCCATCAATCTCACCGCGACCGCGCAGGGGGCTGATGTTCTCTTGACCTGGGCGCCGGGCACAGGACCATTGCCCGCGGGCTATGTTCTCTGGCGTCAGGGTAATCCCGCTTCCGACGAATGGTACGGGTATGCGGTGACTGATACGAGTTACCTTGACGAGGGGCTGCCCGCCGGAACCTACACCTACCGAGTCCAGGCCTCGACAGCCGACGGTTCGCTTGGCCCCTCATCGAATGAGGTTTCGGTAACCCTGAACTTCACTCCGCCGGTGGTTCACATCAGCAGTCCCATGAATGCAGCGCGAATCAATGGCGATGTGGATATCTACGGTACGGCCTACCGTGAGACCGGCTTCAAGGAATATCGACTGAGTCTGAAACAGATGCCGGAGGGTGACTCTCAGCTCCTGCGGGTCGGCACGACCCCGGTCCTCGCCGACCGGTTGGCCCAATGGCCGGCTCTGTCTTCCGGCGCCCCGGAGGGCCTCTATCAGTTGAGTCTCGAAGCCGAAGATAATTATGGGAACCTCGTGAGCGAGCTGATCGAGATCACTCTTGATACGACGCCGCCTTCCACACCGGTCCTGACGGAGGCGACCCTGAGCGCCGCCGACGGAGACGCTTTGGCCAACGACGTTCATGTCGTCTGGCAGATGGATACGCCGCCCTCGGATCTTGCCGGCTACTATCTCTACCGAAACGGTCGGCTTGCCAATGCTCCGGGAATCGTTATGGGGGATCAGAGCGCGTACCAGCTTCCGGGGTTCGACTTTGATGATTCCGACGTCCCGGATGGACGTTATATCTACACGGTTACGGCCGTTGACATGGCCACTAACGAATCTCCCTATTCCAATCCTTCTGATGAGATTCTCATCGACACCCATCGTCCACATGCGATCATTACTTTCCCCGCAGACGGGTCCGAAGTTTTTTCCGAGACAGAGGTGCGTGCCGAAACGCCGGACGAAGATATCGTGTCACTCTATTTCCAGCTTCAGGCGGATGGCGATCCCGGCTGGACGAACTTCGGATCGACCTTGACGACGCCGCCCTTCACTGCGACTTTCGTACCGCCTGGGTTGGGCCTCTACCATCTGCGGGCCGTGGCAGCCGATGCCGGCGGTGAGGACCTCTCGCCCGAGGCCATCAGTGTCGTGGTGAGTCTTCATGTACCAACGCCGACAGCCCGGGTCGATGAGGGGACGGTCAGTCTCTCCTGGCCGCCGCTTGCGGATCCCGCGGCAGTGCAGGGTATCAATATCTACCGTAATGGGAGTCTCCTGACATCTACGGCTCTTTCAAGCGATGCGACGAATCTCATCGATGCGGATCTTTCCGATGGCGCTTATGTCTATACCTTGACGCTGATCGATCAGGACGGGCAGGAAACAACGCCCTCCCCAGATGCCCCAGCACGGGTCTATACACCTTATTTCGATTTCATTCCGCCCATCCTTCCCGAAGGCGTCGCGCCTCTCAGTGGGGGTGGTCTTCCAAGCGCCGTTGACGTGGTGCTCGAAGCTCGTGTTGGCGGCGGGAATTTCGAAACGGTAGCGTCTGTCGAATGTCAACCCCCGGTCTTCGCCTTTGGAGGTGTCCAGCTCGACTCGGGCATCAATGTTTTCCGGGTTCAGGCCGTCGATTCAGAGGGAAATCGGAGTCATTTTTCACGGGAACTCACGCTAGTGGTTGCGGCCCCAGCGGTTGCCCCGAGTGTCTTAGATGCCGCCGTGAACGGAAACGATGTCAACCTGAGCTGGCAGCCGGGGGCTAGCCCGGACTTTGCCGGAGTCAGCTTGCGCCGGAACGAAGTCTCGATTGGCGAGACCGCCATTCCCTTCGCCTATGATTCCGTGAACCATCAGCTCAGCGCTTCTGCCGGGGACATCAGCCAGTGGGCACTCATGCTCGACGGCGATCCGGGTACCGGGTGGACCGTGTCTCCGCAGCCGGACACTCAGACGCCGGCCTTCTGGCAATGGACATGGCCGACGCCGATTGAAAGTTCCGAGATCGACCTTGCGTGGTCCAATAGTGTAAGGCAACTGAGTTTCGAAATGGATCTCCGGGTCAATGGTACCTGGCTCTGGTGGGACTCTCAACGGGTTGTACACTACTCTACGAGTTGGAACTGGCAGTTGCCCGCAGGGCTCCGGATCAGCGGAATACGCTTCAGGCTGGAGAAAGCGGACTTCTGTAACGGAGGCCAATGTGCGCCCGAACTTATGGAGGTCGAACTCAATGCCGTCTCCCGCCAGACGGGAACGACCTATACCGATACCGGATTAAGCGCCGGCGCCTACAACTACGACATCGCGGAGCTCAATTCCTGGGGGATGGCTTCAGAGAGGGTGGACGCCCAAGCGCTTATCGGTATAGAACCTCCTGCCGCCCCCTCGAATCTTCTGGCCGAGGCCGGCCCGTACTGCGGTCAGATCAGCTTGAGTTGGGCTGTGCCTGATCCTGAGCCCACAATGATGACCTCTTACGTTCTTTATCGGGCGGCCGCTCCCGCCGGACCCTACCGGAGGTTCCTCTCCGTTCCGCCCGAGGTCAGGACTGTGATAGATCAGGATCTTAGTTTCGGGACGAGATATTATTACACAGTCAGGAGTACCGTGATTCTCGACGGCATTCCGGTGGAAAGTGGAGATTCCAATGAAGCTTCGGCGATCGTGGAGTGCGACGACTGGGATGAGCCGGTGATCACGAGTCCGACCACTTCGGGACAGCCACTGGTCCTTCCTCCGGGATCGACGGACATTGCGGGTACGGGACATCCCGGCGCGACGATTCGTCTTCTCCGGGAGGCTGATGAGATTGCTGAGACCGAGGTTAGCTCTGCTCTGAAAGAGGATTTCCATGCGACGCTCTTCGGGCGAGACGATCCGGAGTCTTATCTCGCAATCTCTGCCGATGCCCGGGTAGTGGCATTTGACGCCGAAGAAGAAGAGGTTAGCTCGTTTAGGGTCATCGACCTTGAAACGGGTCTCAGTACTCTGATCAGGCATTCCGACCTGTATCTCCGGTGCCCGGCTCTGTCCCCGGACGGAACCAAGGTGGCATTCGTTGCAGAAGACGATGAAGCGTACAAAGACACGATCATCATGTACGATCTCTCATCGGGAGTTGAAACTTTTCTCAGTGCCTCCGAAGGATGGAAATCGGGTCCGGCCTTCTCTCCCGACGGAGGTCAGCTCGTCTACCTTGAAGATCCGGATGACGACGACTGGAATGATTTGATTGTTCTTGACATCGAAAGCGGCGAGCGGCGCAGCTTCAGCAATGTGGCGCCGGGCTTCATGAAGGCGCCTATCTTCAGCCCGGATGGTGAGAAGGTCCTGCTTGTCTACCGTGCTTGGCCGGGTGTTTCGAGTTTCAGACTCAAGAATCTCCAGGACGGCGGGGTTCGACAGCTTGATTTCGGTGAAGACGCAGTTCTTTCTCAAACTCCCTTCTCCCCCGATGGGCGAAGTCTCGTGTACTCCGATATGCCCGAGGAGCATCCTGAGGAGGCGACGGTCTGGAGGTATTGGATAGTAGACGGCCGAAAAGAACAGCTCAGTCAGCAGGCCGGAGAGTTCTCGCCAGTTTTCATAGACGATCAGACCGTGGCCTATTACTTTACGGAGGCAGAGGGTCTATACCAGATGAGAACCCGGAAGATTGGTGGAAATCCAGAGATTCTGCTGAGTGAAATACCAGAACAAAAAACGGTGATCTGGGATGGAGTGTATTCCGGCCTCATCGTCTCCGGGCGAGGATGGGCGGCGACGGACCTCTGCCAGGACCTGTACCTGTTTTTCCGCAAGAAGGCCCGATTCGAATTTCCGGATGTACCGCTGGAGCCGGGCGCCAATTTCTTTGCGGCCCGACAGTATGGGGGCGCTTCGCCGCAAGACTCGAATTCGATTGAGATCGATGTTCCGGTCGAGGCTTTCCCCGACGCCGTGGTTGAGGATCTCGTCGCGCTTCCCTCGCCGGCCTTGGTCGGAGGAGCTGTGACGATCCAGGGACACATCCGTAATGCGGGCGGCTCGACTCTCACAGACTGCCCGGTCAATCTGCTGAGAATCGTTGCCGATGGAAGCAGCGAGATCCTGCTGAGCCGGACGATTAATCTGCAACCGGGCGCAGCTACGCTACTTGACTACGAGTGGCCGGGATCAGGCGTCGTTGACGATCTCCGTCTCGTTCTCGAAGCCGATCCCGATGATCTGATCCGGGAGAGCAACGAGTTCAACAATAATGGATTCCTGACGATCCCGGTCCGGGATCCTGGTGCGGTGGAAGTCTCCACGACGACCGACCGGGAGATCTACTCGATCGGCGGAATGGTACAGATTCATGTTGAGCTGCTCTCGACCGGATTTGCCGAGGACTACGACCTTCGGACGACGATCGAAGATGCGATGGGCGCCGAGGTTGCCCTCGTAGATACTCGGTCAATGCAGGACTTCGGCCCTGCCGAGGAGGCTTACGATCTGTCCTGGCCGCCGGCCGACATCGTCGAGGGCCCCTACCGGGTGAAGGTTGAAGCGACGCGGGCGAGTGCCCTTGCGGCCGAGGCGACGAGCCCCTTCGAGGTCTCTGCGCCCACCGGGCTCATTGCCCGGGTCTCAACCGACCGGAGCAACTATGCCGTTGGAAGCGTCGTCAATATTCTGGGTTGGCTGAGCAATCCCGCGGCCGTTTCCCGCCAGGCCTATACGGCTCGTTTTGAAATCAGTGATTCCTCAGGAGTCCCGGTGGACTCGCGGGTCGTTGAAGTGCCGGCGATTCCTGCCAACGGGTCGATCGAGCCCTCATGGGGCTGGTCGACGGACGGCCGTCCAGTGGGCCTCTACCGTGTCCTCCTCATCGCCGAAGATCCCTCCGGCGAGGAAGCGGCACGTTCTCAAGCCTTCGCCTTCAGCCTGAGCGAAGGCGCCGCCGCGCTCTCCGGGAGCGTCTCGATCGATCCATTCCGTCTGGAACCTTCAGGTTCGGTTTCGGCTTTTGCGCAGATCCGGAATGCCGGCGACAGCGCAGTGAACGATCTTCCCGTGAGCCTGGCTCTCACCGAGCCGGGGACCTGGAGCGTCCTTGCCTCGGCTGAGGGCATCATCGATCTTCCCGCCGGCGGCTCGACGGACTTCGCGGCTGATCTGCCCGTCGACGGGCTGGACCTGGGGCAATACCTCGTCGTTCTGACGGTGAACCCCGGCGTCCTTCAGCAGCTTGCCTCGACAGCCTTGAGCCTTGCTGACCTCAGCCCGCCCGATCTAACCCTCGTGCCCCCGGCTTCGACCTGCGGCGAGCTGGAGATTCTCGTACATGCGCACGATGCGCTGACGGGCGTTTTGGAGGTTTTCTACAGCGTCGACGGTGAAGAGCAGCGCTATCCACTTTATCTGCAGCCCCAGGAGGAAGGGGGCGACCTCTTCAGCTCCACATGGCGTTTCCAGGCCGGGCAGGAAGGTGAACATACGATCGAAATCGGCGCCCGGGACCGCGCGGGGAACGAATCTCCCGGCCTGAGTTTCAGCTTCACACCGATGATTGATGTCGATTCGCCAATCGTGACGATCACGGGCATACCTGCCGGTTCGTGTTCCAATACGCCGGTGACGCCGGAAATCACGGCGACGGACAGCAACCTCAGCACCGTCGTCTCGACCCTCAATGGAGAGAGCTTCCTGCCGGGGACGACGATAGCCGACGAAGGAAACTACAGCCTCATCGTGACCGCGACCGACGAATGCGGCAACGAGACCGTGCAGACGGCGGACTTCTCCATCGACGTGGGTCCGCCGGTCATCCAGATCGACGGCGTCGCAGACGGCGATTGCCTCGTTGGCCCGGTGACGATCAACTACTCTGCCGTCGACGCCAATCTCGAGACCCTATCGGCGACCCTGAACGCTCAGGCTTTTGCCGACGGCGGGATCGTAGCCGCGGAGGGCGAATACACCCTGGTGGTCAGTGCAGAGGACAGCTGCGGAAACCAGCGCGTCGAAACCCTGAGTTTCACCATCGACAACGAGCTGCCCGCCATATCCGTTGAAGGCATCGAGGATGGATCATGCACCGGCGAGCCCGTCACCATCGACTTCGATGCGAGCGACGATCATCTGGCCGGTGTCTCGGCGACCCTCAACGGTGAGCCTTACATTTCCGGCACGCCGGTGACGGATGAGGGCGTCTATGCCCTGGTCGTCACGGCGACCGAGGAATGCGGCCGCGA
>JANTFG010000154.1 GCA_024763555.1 Thermoanaerobaculales bacterium | reverse complement strand
TCCCCATGATGAGCGTGATCAGGTCGTAGATTTCGTAACCGAGTGGTCGGAGAAGACCGGTATGCCGGCCAAGATATTCATTTCCTGGCTCGGTGTGTCCCGAGGCAAATACTACTCGTGGTGTCAACGCTACGGGAAAGCGAACGAGCACAACGGAAAGGTGCCGCGAGACAACTGGCTCGAAGACTGGGAGAAACGGGCGATCATCGAGTATCACGAGCGCTTCCCTCTGAAAAGTTATCGGGGGCTGAGTACTATGATGTTGGACGAGGGCGTCGTCGCCGTCAGCCCTTCATCGGTATACCGCGTACTTCGTAAGGCCGGGGTTCTCGACCGGAGGAACATGAAAACCTGAAGCACGGGGAAAGGTTTCAAACAGCCGAGCGAGCCCCACAGCCATTGGCACGTCGACATCGCCTACCTGAATATCTCCGGCACCTTCTACTATCTCTGCTTGGTTCTCGATGGCGACCTGCACCTGCCTCTTGGCCTCCAGGCACTTGCAAAAAGCCTCGACAGACCTCCGGGTAGGCCTGTGTTTTTTGCAAGCACTGGTGACTCAAGATCTTGGCGGATCTCATCCATCAGAATCACTCAGTTCAGGTCTGAGAATGCGGACTGAAGTCCGCGCTCCGAAATTCTGTTGATTTGGATGCGGTCAACGCCGTGTCGCCGGGGTGATTGCCTTTTGAAGCGTCTTCACTGGACCGCTTTGCCTCAAAGGAACCCACAGCGCAAATCGCTCCGTTTACAGGCGCGGCGAATCTCTTCCGAACCGGATCGATCGCGATCTCGTTGCAACATCCGGGAGCCGGGTACGTATCCCGGAGGCGAGGAGTGTTTGCATGTCTGATCCAATCAGGGATTTCTTTATTTTCTTCCTTTTTCTGCTGATGAGCGCGGCCTGCAGCGTCAAGGTCTCCGGTGAGAAGAGCTTTGATCAGGGCGGCGGGGGAGGGAAAGAAGGGGTCGAGGAGGCCTTGCCCGTCGAGCTTGCCGCAGTAGGGACCGGGGAGATTCGTTCCGTCCTGAAGTTTACGACCGCGCTGGAGGCCGAGCGCAGCGTCGACGTCCTGGCGGAAGCCTCCCGGCGGGTTGTCGAACTTTCGGTCGAGGAGGGCGATGTCGTTAAGGCGAATCAGCTTCTCGCCCGACTGGAAGACGGGGTCCAGCGTTCCGCTTTGGAAAAGGCCGAGACCAGCCTGGAGCAGTCCCGACGTGAGTATGAGCGGCAGAAGAGTCTCTGGGATCAGAAACTGATCAGCGAACAGGTCTTCATTGACGCTCAGTACAATTTTGATCAGGCGAAGCTGGCGGCTTCGGATGCCCGGCGGGAGCTGGAATACACGCGTGTCCGTGCGCCGATCGCCGGAACTCTGACCGAGCGGATGATCAGCCTGGGCGATTTTGTCTCCCTCAACCAGAAGCTCTTCCATATCACTGATTTTTCATCGATCGTGGCGAGAATCTACGTCCCGGAGCAGGATCTGTCCTCGATCAGCGTGGGCACTCCCTCGGAAATCCGGGCCCCAGCCCTCGGTGATGGGACGATCGAGGGGCACATTCTCCGGATCTCGCCGGTGGTCGATCCCGCGACCGGGACGATCAAGGTCACGGTGGCCATTCCCCGGGGCTCCGGGCTGCGGCCCGGAATGTACGTCGAGGTCGATCTTGTGACGGCGATTCACTCCAAGGCCCTCCTGATCCCGAAGAGGGCCGTGGTCTACGACAACGAGCAGACCTTCGTTTTCAGGCTCAAAGAGGGTCGACGGGTCGAGCGTGTCGCGGTCGTGCCCCGGATTCAGGATTCCGAGTTTATCGAGCCCGAGGGCGGTTTCGAGGTTGGGGATGAGATCGTGGTGGCGGGCCAGTCCGGCCTCAAGGACGGCGCTCTCGTCAGGCTGCCGGGTGATCCCAAACCCACCGCGACGCCGGCAGAGAAATCAAGAGCGTCATGAGCCGTGATTCGAAAATCCGGGGAGCGGCCGCTTCATTCCTGACCGAGCGTCCGGTCGCGATTACCATGGTTTTTCTTGCGGCGGTGGTCTTCGGCTATTTTTCCTACGGCCGATTGCCCGTCACCCTGATGCCGGAGATGTCCTATCCGACTCTGACGGTGCGGACCGAGTATCCCGGTGCGGCGCCGGAAGAGGTGGAAAACGACATCAGCCGTCCGCTGGAGGAGAGCCTTGGGGTCATCGGCGGCTTGAGGCGAATCTCCTCGATCTCACGGGCCGGGATTTCCGATGTCGTCCTGGAGTTCAGCTGGGGAACGACGATGTCCTCGGCGATTCAGGATACCCTGGAGAAGCTCGACCTGGTTTTCCTCCCGGATGCGGCCAAGCGGCCCCTGATTCTGCGATTCGATCCCTCGCTTGATCCGGTGATGGAGTTGAGCCTCTCGGGGAAGGGCGCGCGTTTTTCCGGCGACGAGGGTTTGCGCCGGCTCCGGCGGATTGCCGATCTCCAGGTGAAGCGGGCGCTCGAACCGATCAAGGGAGTGGCCGCCGTCCGTGTCCGTGGAGGCCTGGAGGAGGAGATCGAGGTCCGCCTCGACCGCGAAAAACTCCTGCAGCGCGGGATCTCCATCGCCACGGTCATCGCCCGGCTCGAGGCCGAGAATATCAACGTGGCCGGCGGAACCCTCGAGGAGGGCCGAACGGAGTACATGGTCCGGACCCTCAACGAGTATTCCAGTCTTTCCCAGATCGCCGATACCGTCGTCGAGATGAGACAGGGTGTCGCGATCCGCATCCGTGATCTGGGTGGGGTGATCTGGAGTCATCAGGAGCGAACGATCGCGACGCGGGCAGAGGGCTCGCCCGCCGTGCTGATCGAGATCTTCAAGGAGGCCGATGCCAATATTGTCGCCCTGGCGGAGCGCGTTCGCGGGAGGATCGAGACCCGAACGGTGAAGCCTCGAGGAATCTCCTTCGGGCCGCCGAAGAAGGACATGAGCCGACCCGGACTGGCGGAGGAGCTGGAGAAAAACGAGGGCGCCGAGCTGAAGATCTCCTCCGATCGCTCCCTGTTTATCGCCTCCTCGGTCCGTGAGGTCAGGAATACGGCGATATACGGGGGAATTCTCGCGGTCTTTGTCCTCTTCCTCTTCCTCGGCCGACTGCGCCCGACGATCATCATCGCCCTGAGTATCCCGATTTCTCTGCTGATCAGTTTTGCTCCGTTGAATATGCTCGGTGTCTCCCTCAACATCATGTCCCTGGGCGGCCTGGCCCTGGGGATCGGGATGCTGGTGGATTCCTCCATCGTGGTGCTGGAGAGTATTTCCCGATGCCTGGAAGAGGGGGATGGGCTCAAGGCGGCCGTCCTGAGGGGGACCGCGGAGGTGCGGATGGCCGTGACGGCCTCGACCTTCACTTCGATCGCCGTCTTCTTTCCGATGGTCTTCGTGCAGGGCATGGCGGGCCAGGCCTTCGGAGACCTCGGTCTGGCCGTGGTCATCTCCCTGCTGGCTTCCCTCATCGTCGCTTTATTCCTCATTCCGATGCTGGCTTCGAGACAGGGGCTGAAAGCTGCTCAGACCAGCACGAGTTTTCGGGACCTGCTTCCCTTCAGAGCCCTGGGAGGGCTGAAGGAGACATGGCGGGGTTTTCCGCTATGGAAATTCCTGCTCCTGTCGCCCTATCTTCTCCTGAGGACTCTGCTGGGCCTGCTGCTGGAGATTCTCTCTTCGTTGCTCCTGGGAACAATGAGTCTCGTCCTCCTGCTGTGGAAAAAGCTATTGGCGCCCGTGTTGAGCCGGGTCTTTGGAATCCTTCTCGCTCCTTTCGTCGCTTTGAGCCGAGGCGGGATGGATTTTCTTCAGAGGACCTACCCCCGGAGTATCGCGTGGGTGCTCCAGCGGCCGTTGCTGACGGTCCTTTCGATGCTGCTGGCGATGCTTCTGACAGGGGGGCTCCTGATGAGACTGGACTGGGAGCTGCTGCCCGAGGTCCACCAGGGAGAGTTGAGCTTCGAAATCAGCCTGCCCGTCGGCACCCCGCTGGAGAAAACCTCGGCGACCCTCATTCCGGTCGAGAAAGCGCTCCGGGCCGACGCCCGGCATCTCAGGCAGGAACTGCTGACCCTCGGATTTGACCCCTCGACATCGAGGCGTTCGGATGAGGGTGAGAACACGGCCGTCTTCAAGCTCATTCTTGATCGGGCGGATCCCCATTCCGAGCGGGTCCTCATCGATCGGATGAGGAAACTCCTGGCACCGATTCCCGACCTCGAAGCCCGGGTTATTCGGCCGGTGCTCTTCTCCTTCAAGACGCCGATCGAGGTGGAAATTCACGGCGATGACCTCATCGAGTTGCGCCGGAAGGCCGAGGAGGTCAAGGTTGTGATGGAGTCCCTGCCGCAACTGGCCGATGTCCAGACCTCGCAGCGGATCGGAGCGCCCGAGGTGCAGCTGCGCTATGACCGGGATCAGCTTTCCCGTCTGGGCCTCGATGTGTCCTCGATTGCCGAGAGGGTTCGTGATGCGGTCAAGGGCAAAGAGGCCACCCTCTATAATCTCGGGGATCGCCGGGTGCCGATCGTTGTCCGCTACGCCGAAGGCGATCGCCGGAATGTGGAGCAGATCGGCGAGTACATCGTCAATCCCGGCGGGGGTAGGCCCGTTCCGCTGTCTTCCGTCGCCGAGGTGCGGCTGGCCGAGGGGCCATCGGAGGTTCGCCGGGTCGACGGGCGACGGGTGGCCCTGGTGACGGCGAATCTGGCGCGGGGCTCGCTGGGTTCCGCAGTCGAGGCGATTCGGTCGGCTCTCCAGCGTGATGTTCACTGGCCGGAGGAGATGAGTTTCTTTCTTGCTGGGCAGAGCGAGGAATGGGACGAGACGAGGGCCTCACTGCTCCTGGCACTCTGTCTTTCGATCTTCCTGGTCTACGTCATCATGGCGATGCAGTTCGAGAGTTTCGTCCAGCCCCTGGTCATCATGCTCTCCATTCCTCTGGCCGCCTTCGGCGCGGTGCTCAGCCTCTCGGTGCTGAAGATCTCCCTGTCGATCGTCGTCTTTTTGGGGATGATTCTCCTGGCCGGCATTGTGGTCAACAATGCCATTGTCCTGATCGACTACATCAACACCCTGAGGAGTCGCGGGATGTCGCGGGATGAGGCGATCATCCTGGCGGGCTCGACCAGGCTGCGCCCGATTCTGATGACGACGGCGACCACGGTACTGGGCCTCCTGCCGATGGCCCTGGGCTTCGGCGACGGCGCCGAGCTTCGTTCGCCGATGGCGATCACGGTCATCTCGGGTCTCCTGATGTCCACCGTTTTGACCCTGGTCTTCATTCCCTCGATCTACCAGCTCTTCGATCGGGCGAGTGAGTTTCTTCTCAGGCGAAAGCGATGACCCCGAAGCTCGATCGCCTTGAACGGATGCTTCCGCGATTCTCGCTGGATCGCCGGGTCAGTGTCGTCGTTCTCCTGGCCGCCCTCGCGGTGGTTGGCGTGGTGGCGACGCTGAGTATTCCCCTGGAACTGATTCCCGCCGGTTTCTCGGCGCCTTTTCTGGCGGTCCGGGTTCCCTGGCGGGATGCTCCCCCGAAGGAAGTCCTGGAAAAAATCGTCATTCCCTTCGAGGACGAGCTGGCCACCGTTCGCGGAGTGGACTCGATGATCTCCACTTCGAGAAGGGGCCTGGGGCGGATCTTCCTCAACTTCAAGACGGGGACGGACATGGATGTGGCCTATCGGGAGGTCCGGGACAGGGTGGAGAGAACCCGGGCGATGCTTCCTTCGGACGCCGACCGGATCTATATCCGCAAAGAGGACTCCTCCTCGATCCCGGTCTACGTGCTGGGGATCGCCTATGATCCGGCCATCGGGGATCCCTATGAGCTTCTGCAGCACCACGTCATCATGCGCCTGGAACGCCTGGACGGCGTGGCGGCCGTTCAGTCCCAGGGCCTGGTCGAAAAGGAGATCTTCATCGAGCTGGACCGGGCGAAGACCGAGGCCTCAGGACTCAATATCTACGCAATCTCGCAGAAACTCGCCGGCGACAACTTCACGATGGCTTCCGGCGAGATCCGCTGGGCCGACAAGAAACTCCTCCTGCGCTCGGACTCCCGTTTCCGCAGCCTCGAAGAGATCCGGCAGATCCGGCTTTCGCCGAAGATTCGGGTCTCCGACATTGCGAAGGTCAGTTACAAGCCGCCGAAAGAGATGTGGAGGGTCCGGGCCAATTCACGTCCCGCCGTCGCCCTGATCATCCTCAAGGAAGGCCAGGCCAACACGATTGAAGTCGCCCGTAAAATCGCCGGGGAAGTCGAAGCAATCCGCGGAGATCCTCAGCTCCAGGGGATGGGCTTCACTCCGCTTTTCGATCAGGGCCAGGTCATCATGGAGAGCCTCAATACCCTGCTTGACAGTGGAAAGGTCGGGGCTCTTTTCGCGGCCCTGGTGCTCTTCTTCTTTCTCAGGCGGCTGCGGCTGACCCTGATCATCTCGCTCTGCATCCCACTGTCCCTGGTCGCGGCCCTGGTGGTCATGTATTTCGCCGGGGAGACCCTCAATATCCTGACCCTCCTCGGCCTGATGATCTCCGTCGGTCTGCTGGTGGATAACTCGGTCGTCGTTGCGGAGAATATCTTCCGGCTTCGGGCCGGGGGGATGTCGCGCAGAGATGCGGCCATCCAGGGCGCCGGAGAAATCGCGCTGGCCATCACGACAGCGACCCTGACCACGGTTATCGTCTTTGTACCGGTCGCCCTGGTCAAGGGGCAGGCCCAGTTCTTCATGATGCGCCTGGCCCTGCCGATCTCCATCGCCCTGCTGGCCTCTCTGGCGGTCGCGGGCATCTTCGTACCCCTGGCGGTTTTCCTCAGCATTGGTGAAGACCGGGCCGAGAGGGGAGTGCTGGGGACCGCCTATCGACAGGGAATCGCGGTTTTGGGGGTAGTTTACGAGCAGAGTATGGGCCGGCTCAACCGCTTCTACGGGCGTTTTCTGAGCCTGGCGCTGGAGCATCGCCTCGATCTGCTGATGATGCTCCTCATTGTCGGAGCGATCAGCGGGGCGGTGGCGAAACAGAAGATCAAGGTGGTCGAGACCCAGGAGGAGGAGCGCTCGGGTTTCGAGATTTCCGTCGATCTCCCGCAGGGGATGAGCCTGGATCAGGCCGGCGATTACTTCATCAGCTGCGAGAAAAAGGTGGAATCACTTCAGGATGAGCTGGGGCTCTCGGGCTGGTTTCTCTTTCATACCTCGACTTTCGGTAAGATCCAGGGCTTCTTCAATAATCCGAGGACGGTCAGGATTTCCCCACGGGCCGCCACCGAGAGGGTGCTCGAAGAATTGCCGGTACTTCCGGGCGCGAAGCTGCATACCGGTACCGAGAGTGAACAACAGAAGAGGGGCGAGGCGATCGCGAGGGTGACCCTGGCCGGAGAGGATGCCCAGGCCCTGGAGAAGACGGCCGAAGACCTCGCGCCGGTCTTCCTCCAGGCGCCGGGTGTGCTGGGACTGCGATCAGCAGGCCAACCCGAACCCCGGGAGATCGGCTTGAGCATCGACCGCGATCGGGCACAGCAGGCCGGGGTCAACCCGAGAGTGGTGGCGGGCCTCGTCGGTTATGCTCTCAGGGGACAGCAGCTCTCTCGCTTCAGGAAGGGCTCGGATGATATTCCCGTGCGCGTTCGCTATCGGGAGGCTGATCGGAGTGGTCTGGCCAACTTGAGGAGTTTTTCGGTTCCGACCATGGGGGGTGATTTTCTCTCCCTCCAGGCCCTGACTACCGTTCAACGTCTTCAGGGCGTCCAGACGATCTACCGGAGGAACAAACGCTCCGAGAAGAGTCTCGTCTTTGAACTCAGGGAGGGTTCGGAGGAGGAGGCCCGGAGGAAAATTCAGGCATTGGAGCGGGAAATCAATCTGCCGGAGGGTATTCGTTTTGTTTCCGAATCCGGAGGCGGCCGCCCCGGAGGCCCACCGGAGGAAGACATGGACTCCCTGCGTTTTGCCCTGGGCCTGTCGATCGTTTTCATCTACCTCCTGATGGGTTTCCTCTTTGAAAGCGCCATTCTGCCCCTTTCGATCATCTCGACCATCCCCCTGGCCGGGATCGGGGTCGTCTGGGCTCACGTGATCGCCGGATTTGATCTCGACGGCCTGGGCATGGTCGGGGTCATTCTGCTCGTCGGTGTCGTGGTCAATAACGGGATCGTCCTGATCGACTATACCAACAGGCTGCGTGAGGGTGGAGTGGGACGACGTGAGGCCCTGCTGCTGGCGGCGGAGAGGCGCTTCCGTCCCATCATGATGACGGCATTGACGACCGTCTGCGGCATGATCCCGGTGGCCCTGTCCGGCGCCTCTTCCATCGGACTTTCCTACACCTCCTTCGGCCTGACCCTGATCGGCGGCCTGATCACGGCCACTTTCCTGACCCTCCTGGTCGTCCCGGTTTTCTACACGCTGTTTGAAGATCTGGGAGAACTCGGGCTGGCCCTGATCCATCGGAGTCTGAGGGGTGGGGAAGGAGGCGAGGTTGGGGCGGAGTCCATCTCTCCCTG
>JANTFG010000153.1 GCA_024763555.1 Thermoanaerobaculales bacterium | reverse complement strand
CGTTGACAGTCGAGGCAAAGCGCCGTAGGATTCTTCCTCCCGGGGCTATGGCTCAGGTGGATAGAGCAGGAGTTTCCTAAACTCAAGGTCGCAGGTTCGAGTCCTGCTAGCCCCGCCACCAGTTTCCTTTTCCATCCAGGAGAACACAGACTCGATCTTCCGGGAGGCCGGGGCTTCGAGGAAGAACGAGCTGAGGGCGTCATTGCTCAGCGGGCGGATTTTTTGAGGCATGGCACCGGCGGACGCTTCTCGAGAGCTGCTTTGGTTCGCCTCCGGCTGTTGTTCCTTCAGTCCGTGGTTCCCGACGCCAGGGTTAAGGCTGCTTCCCGGCTTCAGAATGCGCTATGCTCCCTGTTGTGAAGACGAAGAGCTGGAGACTTCTGCTGGACCCCGCCCTGGAAGGGGCGCGGAACATGGCACGGGATATGGCGATACTGGATGCCGTGATCAGACATCAGGCCCCTCCGACACTTCGATTCTATTCCTGGTCGCCCCCCTGTCTCAGCCTCGGGAAACACCAGGGCCCCGATGCCGTGGATCTCGACTTCTGTCGAAGCAGGCACATTGATGTCGTCCGTCGTCCGACCGGGGGACGCGCCGTTCTCCACCACCTGGAGTTGACCTATGCGCTCATCGCCCCGCTCGGCTCCGGGCCTCTGCCGTTGAAGATCCAGGAGGCCTATTCCATGATCTGCGGGGTGCTGGTCGGGGCTTTGCGAGAGATGGGTGTCGAAGCTGAGCTTGGAGGAGAGGCTTTCAATGCCCGGCTGCCTCGACCGTCGTCCACGATTCCCTGTTTCCAGGCGGCGGCGGGAGGGGAGATTATGGTCGGAGGGCGCAAGCTCGTTGGTTCGGCGATGAGAAAAGCGGAGCACTGCATCCTTCAGCACGGCTCGATATTGCTGGACTGGGACGAGAAGCTCCAGGCCGGCGCCATGGGAGCGGTGAATCGTGGTCGGCTGTCCGCTTCGGTGGTGACGATTCGGGACTTGCTCGGTGAAACGCCCACGAAGGAAGAGTTGATCGGCTCATTGTGTCGCCGCTTCGAGGAGGACTTCGAAATCTGTTTGGAGACCGGGGGGATCGGAGAACAGGAGCGCCTGATGGAAGACGGTCTGATCCTGGACCGGAGGCTCGGATGGGGGAAGGTCGGCCGGTGAAGACGACAAAGAAGGGCGCTCCCGTATGGGTGATGAGTACCTATTTTGCCGAGGGCTTTCCCCTCGGGCTCATCCGAATGTTGTCTTCGGCCTATTTCAAGGATCATGGCGCGAGCCTCCAGGCTATCGGACTGACCTCCCTCTTCGGTTTGCCCTGGACGATCAAGTTCCTCTGGGCGCCGATTGCCGACGCCTTTTCGACCAAGCGGCGATGGCTGCTCCTGATGGAGGGAATCCTGGCGGTCGGCACGGCCGTACTGGCCTTTGCGGAGGTCTTTCCTTCGCCGCTTCAGGCCGCGGCCCTGATTTTCCTGATCCTGGCCTTTTTCTCAGCCAGTCATGATATCGCGATCGACGGCTTCTACCTGGAGCATCTTGATCGGAAAGAACAGGCGCAGCTGGTGGGTTTTCAGGCGATGTCCTACCGGATCGCACTCATCGTTGCGGGGGGTGGTGTCGCCTGGCTGGCGGGGAAGTTCTCATGGAGGGTGGGATACCTGGTGGCCGCCCTGCTGCTGGCGGCCCTCTGGTTTTTCCACAGCTTCTTTCTTCCGAAACGAGAGGTCGCCAAACGTCCGATGGCTGAGTTGGCCCCTTGGGTATTGAGACCGCGGACACTCGCGGTTCTCCTGCTTTCGGCGCTCATCGGAGGAGTGCTTCGGGTGTTGCTTTCACGACCTGAACTGTCGACTTTTCTCGGAATCGTCGGTCGGATTTCTCTCCCGAACTGGATTGTGATCTGTCTCTTCTTCGTGCTGGCGATCGTCGCCATCCGGGCACAGAGCCTCAAGAAGCGGCTCTATGCCTCCTCTTCCCCCTACGCGCTGGCCTTCGTGGACTATCTGGCGCAGGACCGGATTGCCATCATTCTGGCCTTTATCATCAGCTTCCGGCTCGGTGAGGCCCTCCTTCAGAACATGGCCTATCCCTTTCTCAAGGATATCGGGATCACCCTGGAACAGTATGGGGTGGCGCACAATACCTATGGTGTGATCGCTTCGATTCTTGGAGGTTTAGTGGGTGGAGCGGCGATCTCAAAATGGGGTTTGCGGCGCTGTATCTGGCCCTTTGTCCTGGCCCTCAACGGTCTCAATATCCTCTACATGCTGATGGCCTGGAAATACGGATATATTCTCCTTGATCCATCTGCAGGGAAGGCATCTTTCGCGCTGGTCGCGCTGCTCCTCTCGGCCGAGAGTTTCGGCTCCGGGCTGGGAACCGCGATCTTCATGGTCTTCATCATGAGGACGACCCGACCGGAGTTCAAGGCCTCTCACATGGCGATTGCGACGGGCTTGATGAACATCGCCGGGACCCTTGCCGGAGTTGTTTCGGGCTACCTTGCCGCAAGGCTCGGTTTCATGCTCTTCTTCGGTCTGACCTTTGTGGCGACCATTCCCTCGATGCTGCTGATTCCTTTTCTGCCCTACCTCGACGAGGGGAGGAAGCTGAGGCCGAATTGATCTCGGCTGAGCTACCAGGCTGAGATCTTCGCGATCCGGACCTTTTTCCCCTCGACCTCGACTTCGTCTCCCACGCAGCATCCGAAAAGTTTCTTCGCCAGTTCTGTCCCGTTGGCGTAGATTCTTTTCGAAAGATCCGCGTCCCAGGCGCCGAGAATACTCAGAGCTTCGGGCGCATCGCCTTCATCGCACTCGAACTCGACGACACATCCGATGTTGACCCGGCTGGTATCCGCCTTTCCCGGTTCCAGGACCAGGACCTGGCGGAGTTTTTCCTGGATCATCGCGGCTTTTGCGGACAAGAGCTCCTGCTTGCTGCGAAGCTGGTGGTATTCCGCGTTCTCGCGGAGGTCGCCTTCGGCGGCCGCCGCCTGGATTCCCTTGAGGGTGATTGGAATTTCTTTCTCCAGCAGGTTCCTGAGTTCAGCCCGTTTGGCCTCGATGGCCTGGGTGCTGGCGACAAAGAGAAGAGAGGGGTCGAGTTCTTCCCTGCTTTCCGGTCCCTTGCACTGGCGGAGGGCCTGTTCCACAAGTCTGAGTTGTCCGGGGTCAACGGAGTCGATCCGGGAGACTCTCTGGGCAAAACGTTGAGCCTGCTGCGGGTTGGCGGTTTCGAGGATAATCCGCACCGCAACCTGCCCGGCCTCCAGCAGAGCCTTGGCGCGACTTCGGACTTCTGCAAACTCTTTCCGGGAAAATGCGTCCGGGAGTTTTTCCAACAGGGATGGGCGCATTCGTCTCTTCAGAGCCTCGGGGGATGTCTCCTCAACCATGTGCTCACAGGCCCAGATGAATTGCTGCGGATGCTGGAGATGTTTCCTGAAGATGCTTTCCAGACTTGCGTCGAGGAGATTTTCGTATCCCGCCTCGTCGAGGCCCTCGGCCAGCATCTGCAGAACGCTCCCGGTTTTCTCCTCGAGGAGCCACCCAGCCCAGATTTCCTGCCACCTATCCGGCTGAAGGCTCCGGAGTCGCTCGAGGCATTCGACCCGGAGGCCACGATCCTGAATTCCTGCAAGGAGAGCCGAAGCATCTCCCTCGGAAACCAGCTCGATGAGGGTCGATTCTGCAAATTCCTCCGCTCCGGAAATCGAGCGGAGCAGCGAAGCGATTTCCCAGGCGAGCCCGGGATCGTTTTTTCGGGCGCCTGCCAGTTCCCGCTGAAGATAATCCAGAGCGCGCTCCGCGGCCCTTTGGCCTCTCCCGATCAGGGTCTTGGCCGTCTTCAGGGCGGCCCTGGGCTCGAGGGTCTCGAGGTCCCCCACCAGGCTGTCGATTGCGTCTTCCTCGCTGCTGCTGATGGAGTAGAGCAGGCGTGAGCCTGAGCCCGAGGAGGTAATCCTGGGATTCTTACGTGCCTTTGTCCACCAGGAGGACCAGGAACTCATCGGCAGAAGATTCTCCAGGGCTGCCTTGATCGTTGCCACGGGAACGGGCTCCTCGAATCCTTCGAGAAGATGGCCCAGGCTGCCGGATGGGTCTTTCTTGACTTCTTCCGCAAGCGAATCAAATTCCATGACTTTGCGGTACAGGAAGCTGCCTTTGTCCAGGGGACGGACGAAGCGGGCGATGGCGCCTGAGGGGATGGAAACCGGTCGTTTTCCCCCGAGATCCACTTTGAGGTTCCCGAGTTCCAGATTCAGCTCGACGACTTTGCCGACGCCCTGGTCCCTGACCTCGACGGCACTGCCGACATCAAAGCCCAGCCAGGTTTCAGCTGCCTCGACCTCCTCAAAGGGATTGCGTGAACCGATCACAGGATGTTTTTTCAAGACCGCCTCCAGGGATATTTTGTCTGCACGGGCCTTTCGGAGGCTCGAAAGAAGGCGTTCGATCAGTGCAGCTTGGGGTTTGTCCGTCAAACGAAGAAGTTCTTTCAGGGCTTTCAGGGCGCCTTCGTGATTCTCCACTGTTTCCAGAGTTTCCGCCAGCAGCTCAAGGAGGGTTCGGGCGAGGTTTTTCTTCCCGGCCTTCCACAGGAGTCGCCGGACTTCGAGCAGCTCATCCAGGGGAATCGGTTTCCTGTCCAGGCTCTCCAGCCAGAGTTCTTCGATGTTTTCCCAGGCCTCAGTTTCGAGTGCCTGCTGGAAGGCCGGGGAAAGAGACTGCTGCACCATAGAACCTCCGAGGAGATCCGGGCCGATTTGACACACCCGGAACCGCGCCATTGTAACTCGTCCCGGGCATCCGTCTCATTCCAACTTTGGAGGAGGTGTTTGCGCTTTGCTTTGAGGCGGAGGGTCCTTGTGAGTCCGGCCGTATCACGGCCTGCCCGTGGGAGCGGAAGGCGTCGGGAAGAAATTATTTACCCTGCCACTCCCTGAACTTGATCATCGGATCCCTGGGATCCGGCCGTCCGGCCGCCCTGGCAAAAGCACGGGCGGAGGAGGCGTCCACTTCGATCATCGAGGAGCGCCCGCCAATGTTGATTTCGCCGACCTGTGAGGAGTTAATGCCTCCGCGTCGGCAGGCGATGGCAAGGAGACGACCCGGTTCTGCGCCGTGGTGTTTTCCCCAGCTCACCTGGAAACGGGCCCAGCTGCCGGAAGCCGCCCGTCGAGATCTCCGAAGACGGGAGGGTGTTGACTTCCGATTCTCCCTGATGGAAACGGCCTCGATCTTCTGTGGCTTGCAGGGGCCTTCGTATTTTGATCGGCTCAGCAGTGCGGCCACGACCTCGACTGGGTCTCGAGCTTCGAGTAATCTTGCGGCCAGGGCCAGGCCTCGCTCGCTTCCCCCGCTTACAGGAGTTCCGGTCTCGTCGATATCACGAAGGAGGCGTTCGTCCGCCGCCTGATAGATCTCTTCGGCCGAGGGAATATGGCTTCTGTGAGCCTTGATCCCGGCGTGGCCCAACATGGAGTCCACCCGGCGAATCGCCTGGGGAGGAACAAAGATCAGGGTCCTCCCCTTGCGTCCGGCCCGGCCCGTTCGGCCACTGCGATGGGTCAGCAGCTCGGCATTGTCCGGGAGATGGACGTGAATGACCTGGGCGATATCCTGCACATCCAGACCGCGCGCCGCGACGTCGGTGGCAACCAGAATCGGCGTCTGTCCGAGGCGAAAGGAGTTCAGGGTCGCTGTCCGCTCCCGTTGATTGAGGTCGCCCGAGAGCGGGCGCGCCGCAAAACCGCGGGCACAAAGAGCGTCGGCCACCTGAGTCGTATCCATACGGGTCCGGACAAAGATCAGGGTTTTGGTTTCCGGCGCCATCAGCAGCACATTCGTCAGGGCGGCGATTGTCTGGTTTCTCCCGACCAGCATGGTATGAAATTCAATGTCGGAATTCGATTTGCCCGGCGCCGTCCCGGCAACCGTTGCGGGCCTGCGCTGATGACGGTCGGCAACGAAACGTACCGAGCGGGGGAAGGTTGCTGAGACCAGATGGGTTTGCCTCTCCGGCGGGGTCGAATCCAGGATGGCAGAGATCTCCTCCTGGAAACCCATCGCCAGCATCTCATCAGCTTCATCCAGGGCGACCACCGAGACCTGGTCCAGGAGCAGACTCCCGCGTTCGAGATGATCCCGGAGACGCCCGGGTGTTCCTACCAGAACCTGGGGACCACGCTTGAGTTCCCGGAAATCAAGACCTATCGAAGTGCCGCCGGTCAGTGAGACCACCGTGGCGCCGAGGGCTTCGAAGAGCCAGGAGAGTTCGCCGCTGAGCTGTACGGCCAGCTCACGGGTCGGTGCCACGAGCAGGACTGAAGGCCGAGCCTTCGGGGAATTGGTTTTTTTTGCTTTCACCGCCCGCGCGACTTGATCCGCAACGACCAGCCCAAGGGCGACGGTCTTTCCGGATCCGGTCTGGGAGGAGATGCGCAGATCCCTTCCCTTGAGTTCGGGTTTGAGAACGGCCTTCTGGATCGGGGTCAATTCAGTAAATCCACGCGCTGCGAGAACAGAGGCGAGGCCCTCAGGGACCTCGGCAAAGAGGGAGTCGGTCATCAGTTTGTTTTCCATTCGGAGAGGTCGCGGGTGCTTCGACACCAGGACAGTTATCAATGAGGGGGCCGCTGGTGGAAACAGAGAAATTGCGCACCCGGAATAACGGGAACTCTAGCAAGATAGCCGAGTCGAGTCAAATTTTTCGAAATTGGAACAGAAGTTCCGCCCGCACTGTCTTCACCTGCCTCGAGCGGAATGCAGGCTGCATGGGCAAAAGAAAAAGGGGCGCCTCGTGGCGCCCCCGGATTGCTCGAGCGAAATTTACTCGTTGACGACCTTGGTCTTGAGGGCATCCCACTTCATGTTGTACACCTTGTGGGTTTTTGTTTTGAGGTAAATTCCGGCGCCGCCGCCCTCGCGTTTCTTGTAGAGCCAGGCGATAACGCCCTTCTTTGGATCTTCCTGGATGTTTCTGTAGTAGGGGACTCCAACGACCGCCTTGACCTCGTCCTCGGTCATCCCCTTCTTCACCCGGTCAAAACGCTCCTTTGTAATAAAGCGCCAGTCTTCATACTCCTTGATTTTATCTTCAAGACTCGGATAGGGCGCCTTTCCGATGGCCTGGTAGTAGCCTTCGGCGCTGGCCAGAGAATCCATGGCCTTCTTGTAATCTCCGGACTTCTGGATAATTTCTTCGGCTGCAACAATGGCCTCGTCCGAGTAGATCTTCAAGGCCTCAAGAGTCTCCGGAGCATCCGGAAAGTCGTTGAGCAGTGTCGTCAGCAGGGGACTCAGAATATTCTGAAGACCGTTGTAACCGTCATCGACAACCTTGGCCAGTTCGGTCATCTTTGCCTTGGCCTCTTCCAGCTGAGTCTTCTGTTCGTCGGTGCGTTTTCTCTCCTTGATCGCCTCGATCTCGGCAATTGTCGCCTGGACCGACTTGAGTTCTTCGCGTTTCTGCTGAAGTTCAGAATAAGCCTTCTGAACGGCGGTAAATTGTTCGTGCATCTGGGCCTGGGCCAGTTCCTCCGGGCTGGGGCCGGTCTTACAACCGGTTGTCAGCGACAGGGTGGCGCCGAGGGCCAAAAGCGCGGAAATCAGAAGAAATCTCCTCATAACAGCCTCCATTCAGCGTGAAATTAGCAGAAATGCCGCCCTGTGGCAATGGCAGAAGGGGAGAAAATGCCGAAAACGAAGGATTTGGCCTTGACGTAGGATCAGGGAGACAGTGATAATCAAGAGGAGTGAATATCGGAGGCGCCATGGACTCGTTCGATACTATTCTCGAGCAGCTGAAACAGCTTCAAAATCGGAGCAGGGATCAGGTTTCCGAACAGATCGGAGCCTTGTCCGCTCGATTGAGCCGTCTTGTCGAAGAAACCGCCGCGTCGGTCGGTCAGGATATCTCGACGGAGATTGCGGGCCTGATTCCCGTGGACTCTCTCGAAGAGAGTCTGTCGGCGGTCCGGGAGGAAATGACGCAGCTCAGGCGGGAGAAACAGGAGTTGGAGGCAAGGGTTCAGGAGCTGGACGAAGTTCCGCAGGAGGAGTCGACCAACGCCCGAGGCATGTCCCTCGAACTCTTGCGAGAGCTGGATGCCGCGAGGTCCCAGTCGGAACTTCTGCGGGCATTGCTGCCGGTTCTCTGTGAATTCGTCTCACGCGCTGTTGTGCTCGTTCTACGTTCCGGGCAGGTCAGCGCCTGGAGTGGAATCGGCTTTGAGGATGGAGAGGAACTGAGAAACTGGCGCGGAGTGGCATCCTCGTCTCCGGCCCTTCGCCTTCTTCTCGAGAAGAACTGCCCGGTAGGCTTCGGGGCGGGGGATGATCCCCAGTTCGCCTCCTGGCTTGAGCGGGAGGGCGAGGCCGAGCATGCCCTGCTCGTGCCGGTTTTCCTCAGGGCCCAGTTAATGGGTTGTATCTATGTCGATGATGCCCGGGGAGGCCCCTGGGATCCGGAGTCGGCCCAGGCACTGATTGCAATCGGCTGCTGGATGATCGATACCCT
>JANTFG010000152.1 GCA_024763555.1 Thermoanaerobaculales bacterium | reverse complement strand
TACCTCGTAGCGGGACTCGTCGATCCGAAGATCCTGCCAGCGGATGACTCCTCCCTCGTCTCCCGGGCCGGAAGCCCAGCTGTTTCTCCTCAGCACGGCCGAGATTCGAGCCATGACCTCCCGGGGACTGAAGGGTTTGACGATGTAATCGTCGGCCCCGAGTTCCAGACCCAGAACCCGGTCGATTTCATCCCGGCGGGCGGTCAGCATCAGGATCGGGATCGTGCTTTTCGAGCGGATCTCCCTGCAGAGGTCCAGGCCGCTCCCATCGGGCAGGTTGAGGTCGAGAAGTATAGCTGAAAACTCCTGCTCCTGAAGTGCTTTCCGGGCCTCTTCGAGATCGGATGCATGCCGGATTTCCCAGGGATAGTCCACGGCATTTCGTTGGAGTACCTCGGCGATGCCGTCTTCGTCCTCGACCAGCAGGATCCAGGTCATGATCCTATAATACAGGATTTTCGGCTGGAAGTTGGATCTCGATTTCCAGGCCTCCGTCGGGGCGGTTTCGGGCCTGCACTGTTCCGCCGTGCCTCAGAATCGCCCGCCGGGCGATGGCCAACCCGAGGCCGGCGCCCCCGCGACTTCTTTCCCGGGCCTCTTCAACTCGGTAAAAGGCATCGAAGATCGACTCCAATTCCGTTTCGGGCACCCCGGGGCCCTCATCCGAAATCTGAAGTCGGTAGATCTCTCCTTCGCGGTGAAGGGAAATGGCGATCCGTCCCTTTTCCGGGGAATAACTCAAGGCGTTGCGAACGATATTCTCGACGGCCGAAGCCAGAAGGCGTGGGTCTCCGGAGATCTCTCCCTCCTCGAGGTCGAGATCAAAGGGATCGCCCCCGATCTCGAATCGGGCGTCTTCGACGATCTGTTCAAGCATCGATTTCAGGTCGACTTTTTCGTGGAACTCAGCGGGCGAGTCCAGTTTTTCGTATTCCAGGAGCCCGGAGATCAGCTCCTCCATGCGGTCGATTTCGATTTCAATCCGATCAAGCGCCTGTTCACTCCGACGGTGTCGAGCGAGGCCCAGTGCAACGGAGAGGCGGGCCAGGGGAGAACGGAGTTCATGGGAGACATCCCGAAGCAGACGGGTTCTGCTTTCCAGCAGGGCGCCGACCCTTTCCGCCATCCGGTTGAAATCCCGGGCAAGGCCCCCAATTTCGTCTTTTCGCTTCGAAAACTCCGGATCCACACGGACTTCCAGTTCACCGGAAGCCAGCGCCTGTGTTGCCGATCTCAGTGCGGCAATCGGTGCGCTGAGGTGGTGTGCGAGCCAGAAAATGAAGATTCCGCCGACAAGGCTCAAGAGAGCGATTCGGGGAAGCAGAAAACGGGCATCGAGGAGATCGGTGAGGACTGGGGGTTCATGGAGGAGACCGACGACGACGTAGTCACGGCCCGATGCATCCCGGACGGGGTGAGCATAAAGGTGCATGGAGCCCCTGCGCTGGCTCAGGTTCTGGCCGTCTTTCAGGGCCCTGATGCCCAGGTCGCGAACTTCCGGGGGCGCCGGCTCCGGCCCAAGCTCCCGCCCTTCGGTATCGAGGACAAATACACGTGTCGGAGGCTGGTGAGCATGGCTGCGATGAGGTCGCGGACATCCCGGCCAGGGCCTGTCATGCGGAGGGAGATGAGATCTCTCCACTTGCCCGCTTTCAAGCTCAACCTCTTTGCGGACCCATTCCTCGGCATGGCGCTCCCAGCGTCTGAGACGGGGCTGAGTCCTGGTCAGAAGGGGAGAGAGCATGATCAGAACGGCAATGACGACGATCATGCTCAGCCAGAACCAGAAGAAGATTCGCCAGAAAAGCCGGTTTCTCATTGCTTCTCTCCGCCGGGAAGAAGGTACTGGTAGCCCAGACCCCGAATGGTCAGGAGGCGCTCACGACCTTCGGGGGTCCGGCCGAGTTTCTTCCTGAGGTTGGACATATGGGTGTCCAGGGACCGATCGTAGGCTGAAGGCCTGCGCCCCAGTGCGTGCAGGGAAAGCTCCTCCCGGGAAATCGCCTGACCTGCGCGGCTCAGCATCAGTTCGAGCAGATCAAATTCCACTCCGGTCAATTCGATGTCCTCTGTGCCGATTCGGAGGGAGCGTGAGCCCGGATCCAGCTCGAGATCGCCGACCTGAAGGCTTCGGCGTTTCGCATTCTCCTGTGTTGCTTCACCTCGACGGAGAATCGCCCGAATCCGGGCCGCCAGTTCCCGCGGATTGAAGGGCTTCGGAAGGTAGTCGTCCGCTCCGAGTTCAAGACCGACGATCCGGTCAACCTCTTCGCCCCGGGCCGTCAGCATGATGACGGGAACTCCGCTTTCCCTCCGGAGGCTCCTCAGCACATCGAGACCGTTGAGTTCCGGGAGCATGATGTCGAGGATAACGACCTCCCAAACCCCTTCCAGGGCCCGCTTCAGGCCGGCCCGGCCGTTGTGAATGCTCTCAATGGCCCAGCCTTCACCTTCGAGATACTCCGAAAGGAGTTCGCAGAGTTCATTGTCGTCGTCGATCAGCAGGATGCTCATGAACCTACGATAACATTGAGTCGGAGGAGAGCGAGAAAGCTTGAGATTTCTTAAGATAATGATGAAGCACATTAAGCCGGGGAGGACCCATACTCTGAATGTCAACCGGACCGATGAGCGGACCGGAAAAACCAAACGGAGGCAGATGATGAAAAGACTTGCGATTCCCGTAGCCCTGATCCTTGCAATGGTCGCCATGCCGGCTCTGGCATGGCACGGAAAGGGAGATTGTTCAGGAGGTCCCGGGGGAGGCCCGGGAGGCCCTGATGAACTTGGTATGGCGATGCATCTTCTCCATCTCGGCGAGACCCTGGGCCTCAGCGAGCAGCAGAAGACCGATATCCAGGCTGTCGTTGATGCCGCGCGTCCCCAGTTTGACGCCCTTCGCGAGCAGATGGAGAGTGGACGGGATCAATGGAGGGAGAACTTCGATCCGACCAGCTTCGACGAGGCGGAAGCCCGGGAGTTTGCCCAGTCACAGGCCGCGATCCATGCCGATCTGATGGTTTTAGGCATGAAAACCCGCGCGCAGATTTTTTCGATTCTGACGCCTGAGCAGCAGGAACAGCTCCGGCAGTTCCGCGAAGAGGGCGGCCCCTGCGGAGGCCATCACAAAGCTCATCACAGCAGAGCTCATCAGGGCGGAGGTCGTTCCTGAGTCCGAGCCTGAAAACTCTCTCTGAAAAATGGGCCCTCCCGCAGCTGCGGGAGGGCCTCCTTGCTTTGTTTTTGCGGTTCTTCAGTCGATGAGCGTGCTCCAGGACCATGCCGCAGTACCATTTGACTCGAAACCGTCGGCGAAAATGCCCGGATCGGAGGCGGGGAAACTCACCGTGGCGAAGCCGAGGTTTTCCTTCTGGGAATCCGAGGTGGACGAAGGAAAGAACTGGCGGGAATCGCACCACGCCATGTAGGCGGTTCCGTGGAGAACATCGAGACCCAGGTACTCCCCGAACTGGTTTGCGTTGGCATTGGCGTTGTCGGCGGTGTTGACGTTGGTCGAGGAGATCCCGGAGTTGTTGAATTCGCCGGTGGGCTGGGAGACCTGGATATTGGTCTCGAAGCTTAATCCGCAGTCCGTCGACCTGGCAAGGTAATAATCGACGGCGTGGTTGGCGGCGTCGTTCCGGGCGTCGTGCCATCCGACGACGAGGTCTCCATTACTCTGATCAACCATCATGGACGGATGAAACTGGATCTTGCCGCCTTCACCATCATCATTGACCCGCAGCGGAGTGCTCCAGCTCGCGCCGTTGTCCGTCGAGCGACTCAGCCAGACGTCGTTGTTCTCAACGGTATTGCCGCTCGTGAAGTCACTGAAGACCGCATAGATCGTCCCGTCACAGGCGCCGCCGGAATGATCGACTTCCACGGCGCCGAAGGGGTTGATGCCTCGACTGTCCTGGGCGCCCGGCTTGTTCGCGTCGGAAAAGCTGACCAGGTTGAAATCCTGCACCATCACCGGTGTGGTCCAGGAGACGCCTCCGTTGGTGGACCGGGTAAAGAACATCTGTTCGTTAGTGCAGCTGTCCTGCCCACAGGTCAGTGTATCGAAGACAAGGTTGACGGTGCCGTCATCGTCAATGGCCATCTCGCAACCGAGATCCAGGGTGCCGGCGGCGGCGGCAGGAAGGTCCACTTCAGTCCATGTGGCGCCCTGATCGGAGGAGTAGGCGATTCTCTCGTTGTTATTGCGGTCCCAGCAGGTGTAGTGCCGCCCGTGGTAGGGACTGGAGGCTGAGCGGTCGATGGCATAGAAATTCTTGTCGTCGGCATCGGAGTTTCCCCAGTTGTTGACGATCACGCCGCGACCGCCGAAGCTGTTTCCTCCGTCGCTGGTTGACGAGACGACGAGGCCGAAACCGGGCTGGGCGAGGCCCAGGGCCCCGAGGAGATCGGTGCAGAGCAGCATGTACTCGACGTAGCCGTTGCCCGCATCATCCCACCATACGGCCGGATCCGATCCGAAGATAATCGGGCTTCCAAGAGTCGCCTCGCAGGTCATCTGGTAGGCGGAGGCGCCGGGGGCGCAGCTGTAATCCCAGTTTTCACCTCCATCTGTGGATGAAAAAACGGCCTGGGTCATCTCGGCGCAGCCGCTATCCATAGAGTTTGCGGCGGCGATAATCTGGGACGGATTCCCGGGATTGACGGCTACCTGGATTTCTCCCTGGTACTCCTCCGGAGTCGTGGCGGCATTTCCGGCCACGTTGCGGTTTGTGCCGACGCTGGCACGGGAGTCGTTCGGCGGCGGGTCTTGGGCAGGCATTGTGCCTTCGGGATGCTCGCCGCCCAGCAGCGCATCGACGTAGGTATCTCCGTACTGGGAGCGGGCGAGTTGCTCGTGCATGCCGACCCAGCGGGTGTGGAGTTTGATGACCTCGGTTGGAATCGCGTATTCCGTCCGGCTCAGCTCCATTCGGATCTGAAAGGCTTCGAGCGGGGACATCGGAAGATAGTTGAGCATGTTGTGCAGCGAGTCTTCCGATGCCCGGTTTGAAATCATTGCCTCCTTGAGGGAGAGGAACTGCGGACTCGTGAGCATATTCTGATAGACGGGAATCAGGGAATGGCGCAGCTCTTCCCGGCTCGGGTGTGCCGACGCCGTATTCGCATGGATATAGCTTCCAGAGAACAGGAAAAGGGCCAGAAAACTGCAAAAAAGAGACTTTCGACCAAAGAGCTTCATCAAAACCTCCTGGGGCGCCGCCCTCCGGCCGGGCCCGTCTGAAATATGAGTGACGGCGTCAGTGTAGACCTGATTTTTCCTGTGTCAAGTTCTGTTTCTGAAGAGTCGATGTGTAGTGGGTTTTTTCTTAGGGTTTTGATCCGGTCCATCTTGGGGGATTGAAATCTGCGCAAGCCCAGGTGACTGATTTCTTGTGAAAGGGTCACTCAGGTGTCACCTCCGAGGGCGGAGCATGAGTGGGGAGCAGCAGCCGGGGCGGGAACAAAAGCAGGAATCAGGAGGCGGAGCGATCGTGGGGGCCTGAAGGGAACAGGTGGACCGCCCGTTGCGCCTGAGACTGCCGCTGATTCTGGCCCTGCTTCTCCTGCTGTCGCTGAGCCTGTCTCTGAAGCCGGAGCTATGAGGCGGTGGCCGGAAGCTAAACGGCCGTCTCCACGGCGCCGGTTTACCTCAAATGGAACCACAGCGCGAATTCCTCCTTCTTTCGCATTCTGGTGATCGCTCCGATGCCGTTGTATGATATGCCCATGGCGAATTTCTCTCATACGTGGTTACCCTATCTCTACCAGTACGGGCTGGGTGGAGTGATCTTTATCATCGGGATTGTCATGACGCTCAAGGCGACATCCTTCAGGCCGAAGACAAATCCCAAGCACAAGAAGTGGCTCAGCATCCTGATCCTGGGTTATGTGTGGTACCTCGTGATGCACGGTGCCTGGATCCTGGCTGCACTGGGTTATGAGTTCTGGGCCGGAGTGGGGGCCGTCATCATTATGGTATTGGCCGTTATTGTTACCTGGTTGACTTTCCACAGAACGAAGGGGGTCGCCTGATGCACGCTGTGACCACCTTCCACAGTATCGGCTCGTCCATCGACTGGATTGTCATGGTCGTCTATTTCATCGTAATCATGCTCTTCGGGAGCTATTTCGGGCGCTACACGAAGTCCACGTCGGATTTCTTTTTCGGAGGACGTCGTTTTGCCTGGTGGCTGATCACGATGTCCATCGTCGCAACCGGTGTCGGCAGCCACAGTTTCGTCAAGTATTCGGCCAAGGGCTTCCAGCACGGGATGTCCTCGTCGATCACCTATCTCAACGACTGGTTTATCTTCCCATTCTTCATGTTCGGCTGGCTGCCGATCATCGTCTACTCCAGGGTCCGCTCGATTCCTGAGTACTTCGAAAAGCGTTTCAGTCCCTCGGCACGCTTTCTGGCGACGATTCTTCTCCTGCTCTACATGATCGGCTACATCGGAATCGGTTTCCTGACCCTTGGAAAGGCCCTGATTCCCATGTTGCCGGAGGCATTCCACCTCGGGAGTCTGACTCTGCCGGTGACCTTGATGGGGGCGATTATCGTGGTCGCCATTATCACCGGGATCTATATTACCTTCGGCGGTCAGACCGCGGTCATTTTTACCGATCTGGCTCAGGGCGCCATCCTGCTCTTCGCCGGTTTGATGCTCTTCGGGTTGGGGATCGCGTATCTCGGGGGATTTCACCACTTCTGGGATCTGCTTCCGGTTGGGTGGAAATTGCCCTTTCCGGACTTTAACAAGCCGCCGGACTTCAATTTTGCCGGAATCTTCTGGCAGGACGGTGTCGCGGGAACGATTGGTTTTCTCTTCCTGAACCAGGGGCTGATCATGCGTTTCATGGCCTGCAAGAACGTCGATGAAGGGCGGAAGGCTGCGGCGGTCAATGTTCTTCTGGTGATGCCGCTCTCCGCCATTGTCGTCGGCGGCGCCGGCTGGGTTGGAAAGGCCATCAGCCTCGCGCATCCGGATATTCTGCCTCCTGGGACTTCGCCGGACCAGGTTTTCGTTGTCGTCGCCAACATTGTGTCCAGCCCGGGAGTCTTCGGTTTCGTCATGGCGGCCCTGGTGGCGGCGCTGATGAGTACGGTCGATACCCTGATCAATGCGACGGCTGCGATTTTCATCAATGATGTCTACCGTCCGGTGGAGACCTTCTTCCGGAAACGGAAGACCGACGCTCGGGCTCAGGACCGTGAAGAGCTTTTCGCGGCCCGGGTTGCATCGGTCGGCATTACAGCCCTCGGTGTTCTGGCGGTCCTGGCCTTCAAGGGCTTTCCGACGGTCTACGAGGCCCACGGCTATTTTCACTCGACCTTGACGCCGCCGCTGGCGGTTGCCATCTTCCTTGGGGTTTTCTGGAAGAAGTTTACTCCTGCGGCCGTGATGACGACCTTCCTCGGGGGAGTTGCTCTGATGTTGCTGGGTGCGCGCTATCCCGGGATCCTGATTGCGCCCTTCGACCATGGAATTGCCATGAATCCGGCGCACCCATATTCCTATATCAGGGCGCTTTATAACACGGTGGTCTGTGGTGGCGTCAGCGCTCTCGCCGTGTGGAGCGGACCCCTGCAGCGGGCCTTCGCTTCATGGATCAAGGCTCATTCCTTCGGCCGGAGTCTTCTCATTCTTCTCTCCGCAGGCGCTGCCCTCTCTTTTGTCAGCGTTGCCGGCGGCCTGGGTGGTTTCGGAGTGGAGTGCCTGATGGCGATTCTTGTCGTTCTGATTGTTCCCCTGGTCTCGACAGCAGTCATCCCCTATGACGAGCAGGAACAGACCCGGGGGCTGACGGCATGGTCGATTGATGCCGCCAAGAGGATGTTCAAAGGTGGAGAGCCCAATGAATTCGGCGGCCGGCCGGTTCCCGTGAGATGGGAACTGATCGAAGATGACGGGAAAGACAGAATCTACCTCTCAAAAGAGGACATGAAGACGCTTGAGGCTGAGGAAGGAGATCTGGTCTACCTCTGCGATCGCCGCGCCTGGCTCGGAGGCCTCAAGTCGATTCACTCGGTCTTCGGTACGCCTCACGACAAGCCCGGTGTCGTTTATATCAACGAACATCAGGAGGAACACGGGCTCTTCAGCAAGGGTCGTATGCTGGTGGCTCATAAGGAAATGTAGACTCGGGAGATCCACCAGACGCTCCCGCCGATGAGTTGTACCAACCAAACGAAAAAAGCCGCCGTTTGGCGGCTGAGAATCTGAGGTTGCTCGCGGCCCCTCCCCGCCGTCCGACCCCCGCCCGCCCGACCTCCGCGGCGACTCATCGTCGTGAGCGAGGTGGAACTAAGCACCCGGATTCACGGGTATGATGACGTACCGAGGGTGCCGATGCGCCTCCGTGCCGGCTCGCGGCGATTGCCGACGTACCCATGCCGTACTTCAAGAGAGCTGCGGGTCGGCATGGTGGATGCAGCGGTGGCCGAATACCATCGTACCTGTGAAACCGGGTGCTTTTGTCCCCCCATCCCCCTTTCCGGTCGGGTTGACCCTCCCTACAAC
>JANTFG010000151.1 GCA_024763555.1 Thermoanaerobaculales bacterium | reverse complement strand
CGAAAACCACCCCGTCTCACTCAGTCCCGAAAGGGAAACTCCATGTCGTTGAAGTCGCACTCGAAGCGGCCGGAACAGCAATCGCCCTCGTCGATACACTTCCCTCGAAGTACCGCTCGCTGGCAGACCAGGTCATCCGGGCAGCATCATCGGTTCCCGCAAATTTAGCGGAAGGCCGGGGACGCTCCGGAAAAGACCGACAGTACCACTTTCGTGTGGCGCTCGGGTCAGCCCGGGAAGTCGACGTTCACCTCAGGCTTTTGAATTCCATCGGGACTGTCGATCGTCAAAAAGCCGCCAGGGCCGTTGAGCTTTTCGACCAAGTCCGGGCGATGACATGGAGGTTGTTGCATCCGCGACGGTGAGGAGGCGGAGCCGAAGCCGGAGCCGCACATCCGGAACCGGAGCAGAAACCGATGCGATCGTGGTTCTTTGAGCGGGATGCGGGAGGAATGATTGCGCTCCTTTTTTGAGGCCGGAACAGGGAGACGGTGACCGAAAACTATGTGGTCGTGGGATGTTCCGACCACTGCAAGTGTGACTTTGCCGGCTCAGCCTCGCGTTTCGGGCGTCAGACCCGGCTGCGGAATCGGTTCCGGTTGGCGGCTCCTGCTCCGGACCCGCGGCCTGCCGGACAAGGTAGACCACCGGAGAGCGAGGTATTTCCTGCCGGATCGAGTCTCAAAAGAACTCGAATCCCTGAAAACCCTGACCTGGGATCCCTGACCTCCCGAAAACCCAGTTCTCAGCTCGCTTCACCGGTTTTCAAAACACCGGATCCCTACGCCCAACTCAGCGAAGCTCGCGATAAAGAATGCCTTCATTCATCTCCCGTCTCCCACCTCGATAGAAACGACCTTCTTTCTCTATCCTCAGCTGAGGCCGAGAAGATCCCAAGCATCCGTCATCGAGCCAGCGCAATTAGGAGATCGACCGCTTGCTCGTGACTCATTTCATTGTCAATTGCCAGCGTGTGTATGTCCGTCCAGCCTTCGGCGCCGGAGATAATCCACTTGATCCCATTGTTGCCGTCCCAGAAAATCAGAACAGAGTTATCCTTCCTCAGCAACATTTTTGAGCTCTCGAGATCGATATCGGGAGGTACAGCCATGGTCACGTTGGTAGTGCGAAAGACGGCGATACTCCGCCGACGTTTACCGTAGGCGTCGGGTACGTCCAGTTCTTCGGTTTCGTAGTCGATGTCCAGCAGCGCAAAGAGACAATCATCAAAGTCTGGGGTGAAAAGCTGAGGAAGGCCATCTGGCCCGATGAAGAACCGGGGCGATGCCATACTGACAATATCCGACTGATAATTACATGCTACGCCAAAGGGCAGAAGGTTATTGAGATCATAGGCCGTTGCTTGATCGATAAGCGGCATACCATCAGGAGCTAGCGGAATTGGAAAGTAGACCGCGAATCCCGCGGGGCTCTCAGTGTCATTGTGCCACCAGACCGTGTGAAGAAAGGTCGTTTCCAAACTCTCAGGGACCAAATTACCTTCCTCCTCAAGCACGGTTTGATAGGTATGGAGCAATGCCCTGGGATTGCTGACAATCACGCCATCTCCACCCCCTATAACAGATGGTCCAAACCACGTTCCTTCCACGAGTGCGGACAGAAGGACGGATGAGAGACCATTCGATATTCTGGTCCAGAGGATGAAAGGTGTCGACGTTCTCTCTTCGACCACAAGCTCTACTCCGTCGAGATCCAAACCTGCGGTCTCAGGAATCAGTGTATCCTCGGTGTCGTTCCCCAAGCTCGAATGACTGAGCACTAATCCTTCACCCCCGACCCAAACCTTGTAGATATCCCCTTGGCTCGTGAGCACCATTGGCCCGGCCTGGGAAAGACCAGCGCCACAGATGAGACCCACAAAACCAAATACAATAATGAAACGTTGCATTATCAACCCCTTAAGTTCACGACTGCCATGAGGTCGCTTGTGAGGAAAACGTCGATGATCTCGTCATTCAATCCAATTTCAGGATAGTGTTCGGTGAGTTCCTGCAAATAACGGCGCCCACCAAAAACGTTGCCACGGTGCACCGCGATCTCAGCCAAAAGAAACAGACAGTTCTTTACGACTTGGTGGTCATCATATTGTTTGGCGAGACGGAGCGCCCTCTCTCCATTAACCTGGGCACGCTCAAGCTCCTCATCCAGGATGTACCCATAACAGAGATCCTGCAGATTCTCGTAAAGAAAATTGTCGGCAGACAATTCCTCGAGGGTCAACCGGGCCTCTTCGCAAAGTTTAAGTCCCTCTTTGATACGATCGGTGCACATCAAGGTGTATCCGAGGTTGCCCAGAACCGTTGCCCTTTGGGCCGTATGGACAATCTCGCCAAGGGAATTGATCGCATCTAGCGCCAAATTAAAACCAATTTCCGCATCGCCGAAACGAGAAAAACGCAGAGCCAGCGACGCCCGTTGGTTGTGGATACCTGCGATCAAGGACGGATCATCAATATCGTGGGACAGTTCACTGGCGCGATCGGCCCACTCCATGGCAATCGCGAAGTCTTCGATATCCCGGAAGGCCTCAGCGAGATTGTAAGCAGCAGTACACCGGTTTCGCTGGTTTAGTGTCCCCAAAAAAAGGCGACGAAGTCGAGGAATTTGTTCATTGGCATGTCCCCTCTGAATCTCGACGTAACAACTGTTACAGGCGGCACGATCTGCCCAGTCGCCCTCACCATCTCTCCGAGCCTGGGACTCGGCTTGGTCGAATAGCCTCGTTGCACCTGCAAGATCACCGCGAGCAAACGCGTCTTGCGCCTTCGCCAGCAATAGGTGAAATTCTGGTTCAATCATAAGCGCTCCCAGCTAAGAAACCACTTCGGAAACGATGTATGGCTCGCTGGCTTTTCTACCGGCCATTTCTTTCGCGCTCGCAATCACGACAAACTCAAAGGCATCATCATTATTGCTCTGGAATTGGAGGGATAGCGAGTTCTTTCTTTCATCAAGTCAATCCTACCACAATCAAGCACCGCCGAAGGCCAAGCCCCCCTATTTTCAACCCTTGTGAGCCGGCTGCGAACAGACCTCCAGCTTTGCGTCCTTTGCTATCTTTGCGTTCAGATGTGTTCAGGCCTTCCGGTGTGGGCGCCTCTCCGTCCTCCGCGACCTCTGCGTGAAAAATGCCTTCTGCCTTCATGTCCCGGGCGGGAGGGGGCCTTTGCGATCTTGGCGTGCTTTGCGTGAAAATGTGTTCATGCCTTCGGGCGGGCGGCTCTGCGTTTATTGTCTTCTTTTTTCTAATCCGTGAAATCAGTGAAATCCGTGATTTTTTTTCCTGGGCGGGCGGGGGCCTTTGCGATCTTTGGTGTCGGCTCCGGATTCTGTTCCGGCTCACCCCCCTCGTGCTACCATCCATCCCTTGAAAAGGAGCCAATGATGTTTAGAGTCGCCTCCAGCATCTCCTTTCTCGCCATGGTTGCCGGAATCCTCGGCCTGATCCTTCGCCGTGAACTCCTCCAGCCACTGCCCTGGCTCATAGCCGTCCAGGCCGCCGCGGTTTTGCTGATGTTCTGGGCGCGAGTGACTTTCGGGATGGGCAGTTTCCATTTAGCAGCCGATCCCACCGAGGATAAATTGATCACCAGTGGACCCTATCGATGGATCCGTCACCCGATCTATGCTGCCGTGATTTTTTTCACCCTGCCACCGGCCATCGTCAGCGCTCAGGCGCCGAGCCTGGCCCTTGCAGCGCTCATCGTTCTGGGCGCCGGCATTCGGATGCTCTGTGAGGAACATCTTCTCATCAGACGTTTCCCCGAATATCGGGAATATGCCTCAAAAACTCGAAGACTGATCCCCTGGGTATTTTGAGCCGAGACTGCCCTCAAGCTCTCAGGGAGGGTGTACCATCCCTTCGGGAGGTCCATGCAATCCTTTCTCATCCCTTCGTTCTCAATCGCTCTCGGCGGCGCTCTCGGCGCTCTCGGGCGTTACTGGATCTCAGGAATCGTCGGCAGGTTCAATCCCTATCCGCTTTTTCCGCTGGGCACCTTGGTCGTCAACATCGTCGGTGCCTTCGTCCTCGGTGCCTTCCTCGGCTTCTCAGGTCGAGTTCTTCTGGCGCCGGCCCTGCGTTCCTTCGTCGCTATCGGACTTTTGGGCGCCTTCACGACCTTTTCCACCTTCAGTTACGAGAGCGTGGAAGCGATCCGCTCCGGGGATTTTCGTTTTGCCCTGATCAATATCTTCGGCAGCCTCATCCTGGGCCTCGCGGCCGTATGGCTGGGCCTGCTTGTCGGTGAGAACATTTAGGAGGACCTCAGATGCCACGGACGCGAGCTGTAGGACAGGCCGCACGAATCTACATTGGTGAGGGCGATCGTCTGCATCGACGACCCCTTTATGAGGTCATCGTCAGAACGGCCCGCGAAATGGGCCTTCCGGGCGCCACGGTTTTTCGGGGCGTCGAGGGCTTCGGTGCGGGATCGGTCCTCCATACGGCCCGGGTTCTCCGCCTCTCGGAGGATTTGCCCATTGTCATCGAGATCATCGATGTCGCCGAACGTCTCGCCCCCTTCCTTGACCGCGTCGAGGAGTTGATCGACGAGGCCTCCTCCGGCGCACTGATGACCCTGGAGAATATCCAGATTCTCCGCTACAGCCCGGATCAGCGAAAAAAGAGAACCTGATGCCGAAAAATGGCGTTTGATAGTAGAGGATGAGCCGGTCGATCCTGCCGGCGGCATTGGAGGAAGAGTTTTGATCAAGATTAGCGGACTCCGGAAGGCTTTCGGTGATATTCAGGCGGTTGACGGCATCAACTTTGAGGTTCGTGACGGCGAGATTTTCGGCCTCCTTGGTCCGAACGGGGCCGGCAAGACGACAACGATCTCCATGATCTCCGGGGTTCTCCGTCCCGATGCCGGCCACATCGAAGTCGACGGATTGGAGATCTGGAAAAATCCGCGAGAGGTCAAGGGTATTCTGGGCGTCGTGCCTCAGGAGATTGCCCTTTATGAGGACCTCACTCCCCTGGACAATCTGAGATTCTGGGGGAGACTCCACCAGCTCCGTGGTCGGAAACTCGAGGAAGGTATCTCGGAAGCTCTTGATCGCGTCGGCCTGGCACAGCGGGCAAAGGACCGCGTCTCCCATTTCTCCGGAGGTATGAAACGGCGCCTCAATCTGGCCATGGGTCTGCTCCACCGTCCAAAATTCCTCCTGCTGGATGAGCCGACCGTGGGCATCGATCCTCAGGCCCGCCTGGCCATCCTGGAGATCATTCGGGAGGTGGCTTCAGCAGGTACGACCGTGCTCTATACGACACACTACATGGAAGAGGCGGAAGAACTCTGCGCCAGAATTGCGATCATGGACACCGGAAAAATCCTCAGTACCGGCAGCGTCGAGGAACTCAGTCGGCAGGCCGGTGAGGGCGAGATTCTTCGTCTCGAAGGTGAATTCGATGAGCAGGATCTGCAGGAGTTCATCTCAACCCGACCGGGGCTGAAACTCCTCAGGGCTGAGAAGGGCAAGGCCGTCTTCAGCATTGACCCGGAAGGCCCGGGCCTGACGGACATTCTTCCTGAGATCCTCCAATCTGCGATAAAGATCTCCGATCTCTCCATCCAGCGCCCCAGCCTGCAGAGTGTCTTCATCGCTCTGACGGGGCGGGAGCTTCGAGACTGATGGGCATCCTCAGTATTCTCCGAAAAGACCTGCTTCGCTATCTGAGAAACCCGATCCGCACTGCCCTCCTCTTTTCCATCCCCCTGATGATGGCCGTCTTCTTCGGCGCGGTCTTCGGAGGTGAGGACGGCGGGGCGGTCAAGATCCATGTCCTCGTCTGGGATGAGGACGCCGGTCTGATCACCCGCTTTCTCTCCGGCGCCGCCAATAATCCTGAAATGAGCCAGCACCTCGACCTGGAGCTGGTCGGCCCGGAGGGAGTCGACATGATGGAAAAGGGTGAGGCCTCCGCCCTACTCCACTTCCCGAAGAACTTCACAAATGACTACCTGGACGGGAGGCCGGTCACCCTGGAAATCCTGAAAAACCCGGCCGAAACCTTCCTGCCGGTCGTGGCCGAGGAAGGCGCGGGAATCATCGCCGAGTTTCTCTCTGAAACTTCGATGATCTTCAGGCCGGAGCTGATTCAGCTCAGACGGATGATCAGTTCCGACAGGCTTCCCACGAGTGTCGACGTGTCCCTGATGGCCGGGGAAGCGATCGAGAAGCTCCACAGCCTGGATCAATGGCTCTTTCCCCCGCTAATCAGCTTTGAGGAGGAGAAGGCGCCGGAGGAGGAGGTGAAGGCGCAGAGCATTCTTGCCTTTTTTGTTCCCGGCCTGGCCATGATGGGCGCCCTCTTCCTCGCACAGAACGCGACCCGGGACATTCTCTCGGACCGGGAGTCCGGCCGCCTGAAACAGCTCCTGACGGCGCCGATCTCCTCCTCCGAATACATCATTGCAAAAAATCTCAGTGTGGTGGCCATCAGCCTTGTCGGCTTCTTCATCATGATCGCCTTCGGCGCCTTCGCGGGAGTTCAATGGGGACCAGCTCTGCCGGTAGCGGCCATCGTCCTGACGGCTTCGCTCGTGGCCTCCGGCACAATGATTTTCATTATGAGCCTCGTACGGACCCGCGCCCAGGCCGAGACATTCTCAACCGTCCTGATCATTCTCTGGTGTCTTGTCGGCGGCGCCTTCTTTCCTCTCTCCGCGATGCCGAAATTCCTCCTGCCCATCTCCCGCTTCACGCCCGTTTACTGGGCGGTGGACGCCTTCGGTAAGACCATGGCCGCCGGCCAGAAAATTTCGGCCATTCTTCCGAACCTCGGGATCCTCCTGGGCCTTGGAATCCTCTTTTTCATCTGCGGAACAGTCGCCCTTCGCCGTCGTGTGCTGGGAGGGATCAACCGATGACACAGATCATGATCCTGGCTCTCCACGATCTCAGGTCGAGTCTCCGCGATCGATCGGCGCTGCTGTGGATGTTCGTTCTCCCGCTCGTTTTCTCCATTTTCTTCGGCCTCTTCATGAGCGGCGGAGGTGATCCTTCGAAAACAAAAATTCGCCTGACTCTGGTCGATGAGGATCACAGCGCGCTTTCACAGTCCCTCATCGAGGAGCTTGAAGGCGGCCGCCTCGAGATCTTCCAGCCCGAAGAATCCCAACCTGGCCCAGAGGAAAACTGGATCCGGACTCTGAGAGTTCCCAGCGGTTTTCAGGAGACGGTCGAGGCCGGAACACAGGTCAAGCTTCTCCTCAAGGTTGATCCAGACGCCTCTTCAGAGGCAACCCTCGTCGCCAAGGCACGCATCTTCCGGGCCATCACCCGGCTGCTCGGCCGCCAGATCAGGCAGGGTGTCAAGCCGGAGGCTCAGTCGCCGGCCGCTGAGAGTCTCGTCCGGGTCAAGAGCAGTTTCGCCGGTCGATCCCGAGTCATTCCGAGCGGTTTTTCGCAGTCCTTTCCGGGGAATTCAATCATGTTCGTCATGCTGGTTGCCCTGAGCTGGGGGGCTTCAAGTCTCGGAAGAGAACGTGAATCCGGAATGCTGCGGCGCATTGCGACCGCTCCGATCTCCAGGGCTGAAATCGTCCTCGGAAAGATCGCCGGACGCTTCATGACGGCCTCGGTCCAAGTCAGTTTTCTCGTACTCGCCATGATCATCGGACGAAAATCAGGGCTGATTGATATCGGCGGGAACATGTTTGCGGTTTGGCTCATCCTGATCCTCTACGCCGGATGCGTCGCACCCCTCGGCGTGAGTTTCGGCGCTTTTTTCCGTGAACCGGACCGCGCCTCAAGCCTCGGCGTCATGACGACGATGGCCCTCGCGGCCATCGGCGGGTGCTGGTGGCCCCTCGGCATCGTGTCCGGGCCTTTGAAGACCCTTGCCTGGTTTACGCCGACCGCATGGACGATGCAGGCCGTTCAGGGCATCATCTCCTTCGGTCGCACCCTGCCTGAAGTCTTAGCGCAGCTCGGGATGATCCTGCTTTTTGCAGCGGCTTTCACGATTCTTGCCGCCCGCGCTCTGCGACTCGAGGAGTAGAGGAGCCGGCATTGCCTTCGAGACTGACTGGGACTCATTGCTACAATGGGCTGATATGAGACGCTTCCTCATTCCCCTCCTGCTGATTCTCCTCTCGAGCATTTCCGCATTCGCCGGGAAGAAGGACCCGGGCCGGATCGAAATTCTCGTGGACGCCTCGGCCTCCATGGCATCAGCCTTCGGGAGCGACGGTTCCGACCGCCTTGGTGCGATCCGCAATGCCCTGGACATTCTCGCTCCCGCCCTGAGCGAGGAGCAGCCGAAACGACAGGTCGCACTCCGCGTTTTTGGAGGTGGGCATTTACTGGGTGAACCGGGCGCCTGTGAAGACACTCGGCTCCTGCTTGGCTGGAGTCCGGCGGCGGAGGCTCGTCTGGACGAGAGTCTTGATGGAATCCGAAGCCGAGGCGCCTCCTGTCTCGGCGCAGCCCTGGAGGCTGTCAGGGAGGACTTCGGTCCGATCCAGGAGAAGGACGCCCTCCTGATTCTGCTCGATGGACTCGACAGTTGCAGGGAAGATGGGACGTGGATCGCACTCGACCGGATGCAGGAAGAGGGCCTC
>JANTFG010000150.1 GCA_024763555.1 Thermoanaerobaculales bacterium | reverse complement strand
CGAGCCGAGCGTCTCCAGGCAGGAAGGGCGTCGTCTATTCGGAGGCAATCTGAGCTTCCACCGGAGCGGGAGCAGTAGAGCGATGCCGGAGCCGGAGCAGAAGAAGGGGCAGGAACAGGAGCCGGAGCAGCCAACCGGAGCCGATGCGGTCGTGGTTCTTTGAGCCGATTGTGGGACCGATGATCGCGGTCTCTGTTTCTTGAACCGAAGCTGAGAGGCCGTGACCGAAACCGACGTGGTCGCGGGATGTTCCGACCACCTCGAGTGCGATTCTGCCGGCTCAGCCTCGCTTCTGGGGCGTCAGACCCGGCTCCGGAATCGGCTCCGGTTGGCTGCTCCGGCTCCCGCCCCGGCTCCCGACTCTATTCGACCTCTCTCCACCGTCCCACCCAGACTCTCTCCAGTAATTTCCTCTCCCCTTCTGAAGAAAAATTGAGGGATTCTCCGGAGAACCGTCGTTCTAGTTCATGACGCGGCTGGAAGCACCAGAATTCATCCGCTCAGGGAGGTTCGAAATGAAAACACTGTGGATCATTACAATGACAACCCTCGCTCTTCTGCTTCAACCGATGATTGTCGCAGGCAATTCCATGAGCCCGGAGTTCATGGTTTCCAACCAGGACATCGATGAATACCAGCCTCAGGCGGCCTACAACCAGAACCATCAGGAGTACTTCGTCGTCTGGCACCAGTCCTCCGGCCTCCAGGGACGGTGGGTCATGGGCAAACGCATCGACCGCTGGGGACACGACATCGCGGAGTATACGATCGCCTTCGAGGATTCTCCTCCCCGGGACAACGCCCAGCCCACCGTCGCCTACGACCCGGTCAACGATCGATACCTCGTCGCCTGGATCCATGATGCCTGGGGTGACGGATCGGACTGGGATGTGATTGGACGTCTGGTTCCATGGGATGGTCCGACGCCTTCGCTCAATGGATTCGAAATCTGCATCTTTACATCCAAACAGTGGAATCCGCGCGCAGCCTACGCCGGAACACAACAGGAGTTCCTCGTCACCTGGTGGAACGAAGGCACGGGTGGAGTTGCTTCCTATGTCTCCGCCGCCCGGATCCAGGCCTCCAATGGGGCTGTTCTCAACACCTATGCCGTCGCCAGCGGTACCGAGGAGCGCGTCGCCCCGGATGTCGCCTACAACCAGGCACGAAATGAATACCTCATCACCTACCAGGTCATGGATGCCGGAGGCGGCAACGTCGGGGCCGTCCGCATGAACGCGGGCGGCTCGATCCTCGGCGGCGGGGAGTTCACGGTCGCCGCGTGGCCCGATGCCGAGACCCGCCCCCGGGTCGCCGCCTCCACAACCGCCAACCAGTGGATGGTCGTCTGGCAGAGCCTGACGGGGAACCCGGCCAACTACGATGTCTTTGCCCGCCGGGTCTGGGTGGACGGTTTCGGGGACATCCAGCAGTCGGCCCCCGTCAACATCGAACATACCGATGCCGGCCAAAAGGCGCCGGAGGTGGCCTGTTATCCCGGGTCCGAGGTCTTCGGAATCAGTTACGAAGTCGAGTATTCCGGATCGAACTGGGGTATCTCGGGCAGAACTCTCGATGTTTCCGACCGCCAGAGCGAAGGCCAGGCGATTCGTACCTGCTACGTCGGAGAGACGGTGGACTCCTCCAACGCCAACATGGCCGCCGGGCCGGCCGGTTTTCTCGTCGTCTGGGAACAGGAACGCAACGGCGCCTCCTACACCGATATTCCGGGCCGGATTCTGTGGCAGGAATTCGCCGACGGCTTTGAAAGCGGAGATCTTTCGCGTTGGAGCAGCGTGTCGCCCTGAGTTTTCCACGCTGAAAACAGGCACCATCCCACATCCGGCCGGGCCTCAAGCCCGGCCGGAGCCTTTGCAATCTGTGACGATCAACCGTCCCGGTATTCCTCAGGAGCAGGAGCCCGAGCCGGAGCCGCATCCGGAGCCGGCCCTGGCGCCCGAGACGCGAAACTGAGCCGCCAGAGTCACGCTCGAAATAGTCGAAATTCCCACGACCGCATCGGTTTCGGCGACCGCCTCCCTGCTCCGGTTCCAGACATCAATGCCGCGCCCGGCCCACACATTCCGCGTGAAGAACCACGGCCGCTCCGGATTCGGATTCGGTTGCTGCTCCGGTTCCTGCTCCGGCCTCGGTCTGCGGCTCGGGATACCAAGGTAGTGCCCGGCACATGTATTCCGCTCAAAGAACCACCACCGCCCCGGCTCCCGCGTCGGCTCCGGATGTGCGGCTCCGGCCCCGGATTCGGTTCCCGCTCCCGCCCCGGCCCTGCCTTTGGACCCCGGTATGGGACTGAGAAAACCTCAAAGCGAAGGGAATTCAGGGGAAAACGAGTTGAGGGTCTCCCTGCACCTGGAAGGCGGCCCAGGCCGTGGGATCGCTGAGGAGGAGGGGCTCTTCGGGGGAAACCAGGCCCAGGAAGCGGCCCACCCGGAGCAGGAGACCGGGCTTCGGGACTTCGCGATGGAGCAGGTCCAGCTGCGCCCTTCGGAGAGCCTCGGCGACCGGAAGACCCGCCTCCAGATGCCCATAGAAAGCTTCCATCAGCAGGGCGGTGGCCCTGTCGTCCACCCGCCAGAGGGAACTGACAACGCTCCTCGCGCCGGCAAACTGAAAGGCCCGGGTCAGGCCGATCAACCCTTCGCCCTCCCTTTCTCGCCCAAGGGCGGTCTCGCAGCCGGAAAGGGTCACGAGAGCACCGGGAAGCCGCAGGGTTCCGATAATTTCCCACGCCTGCAGGAGTCCGTTACTTTCCTCCGGCTTCGGATCGGGACTGAGGACGATTGCCGAATCCAGGGGGTTTTCACCGTCAACAAGAGCATGGGCGGCAACATGGAGAATGGATGCACCCGGCGCGAGCCTGAGCAGAGTATTTTCGCTGGCTTCTTTCCCCGTCACGACCTTCGATTTTCCCCTCCATGTGCCGGCCAGGGAACGCACCTCCCTCAGCGTTTCCGGGATGGGTGCAAGTTCGCCTTTGTCGACCCCCCGAAGGACCCGGACCGAAGTCCCGGCCGCTAAATCCGTCGGACTGGCAAATGCCACAAATTTTCCGGGGGCTTCGTGCTCCTGCGGGGCCCCGGCCTTCATCAGGGCCAGGGCGCTCAGTGAGGGTTCCACCGCAAGAGCGAATCTCTCGCAGAGCCTCGTCGAATCCAGTTTCAGAGCCGCAAAGGGCAGGAGGTTAAGGGGGCCGTCGGGGAGCACCAGCAGGGTGTGGGCCTTTGACAGAAATGGTGCGGCAGGGTCAATGAGCAGCCTCGAGAGTACTTCTTCGGCGCGGCCCAAAGCTTCGAGACGATCCGGACCTTCGGCTTCCTGAAGAAGCAGGCCCCTGTAGAGCGAAACCATGCTTTCCAGCTCGCTGCGGCCCGTCCGAATCCTCTTCACCCTCAGGCTTCCATCCGGGGAGAGGATGTAGAGTCGGCTGTGCTCCTCACCCACGCTGTAGGCGAGGGCAAGTCCATCAGAGGGCACGAGAGCTGTCGCCTCCGCTGCCCTGAGCGGAGCGGGATAACGCAGGGAAGCCAGCCTCGGAGATCTCCGGCGAATGCTCTCTCGGAGATCATCCTGTTCGCGGCGGATCGCCGCGAGCTGATCCCGCAGCCGGGCCACCCCGGAATCTGGAGCTGTGGCGAGGGCGGCGAGAGTCGCATCATAGCGGGAGGCGAGTTTTCTTCTCCGGAGATCATATTCATGGGAGGATTCATCTCCGGATAATTGCCGCGCCTCGGCCATCATCACAAGCAGGGAGCGCGCCCTGGAGCGCTCCAGGTAGTGGAAAGCTTCGACCTCCCTCCGGGACTCCACCAGGAGATCCTCCAGTTCGCGATACCAGCTCGCATAGCGTCCACGAAAGGCCGAACGGACACTCTCGGTCCCGCCCAGCCGCTGGAGCTGCTCCTCCAGGTTGTCAATTGCCTCCTGCAGGCTCCTGATGGCCGCCTCGCGATCACCGCGGCTGCGCTGCAACAGAGCCAGAGCGTGGATTGCATCGCCGAGAAAGATGGTGCCCGGCGCCCGGTCTCGCAATATCGCAATTGCTCGGCCGTAGCTTCGGGCCGCCCTTTCCGTTTCACCCCTTTCCTCCTGAGTCCTTCCAAGCAGGTGGAGGGCCAGGGCCTCGTCGCGGCTTCCCGGAGCGGTCTTCTGACGCATCTTCAGTGCCGTCTCCGCCTCTCGTGTGGCTTCTTCCAGTCGATCCAGCTGAAGCAGAGCAAATCCCAGATCCTGGTGCACCTGAGCCAGGCCAGTCTCCGGCGTCTGCAGGGCCACAAGAGTCTTGAGAGCTTCCTTCAAGCTCGGAACAGCCCCGGCATAATCACCCTCGGAGAGCGCCAGATCGGCAAGATTCACGAGGATAGCAGGCAACTCCCGGCCCCCGGGAGCGCTCTCCCGGACGATCTCAAGGGCCTCGAGATACCGGGCTCTCGCACGGTTGATGTCCCCCTGGCGGGAGGCAAGCGCTCCCAAATTGATGAGGGAGATCGCCGTGGGCAGACTCTTCGGATCCAGTCGCCTGTGAAGCTTGAGTCCCTCGGCTCCCAGGCGCTCCGCCTCGTCAAAAGCGCCCCGCATCATCGCCACCGCCATCTCCAGATCAAGCACCCTCGCACCAAGCATGTCAGCGTCCGCCGTATTGCCGAGGCGCAGCCGCGCCTGCTTCAGGAGGCGGGAGGCCTCCCCGAGTTTCTGTTCCTGGTAGGCGATCAGACCCAGATTGTACAGAACCTTGAAGATGCCGGGTTCGCCTGGAAGGCGCCTGCGGACCCTCATCGATGTATCAAATGCAGTCCGCGCCTCCTCCGTACGGCCGGTGATCAGCAGAACCCCGCCCAGGGTGTTGTAGCTGTCCGCCAGCGCCTCGCTGTCCGGAGCCATTTTCAGCTGGATCTTGATGGCCTTCTCGATCAGCCGAATTCCCTCTTTCATCTCTCCCTGGTCAGTCTTGACAGCACCCAGTTCCCGCAGCGAATCAGACTCCGAGAGCGAGCCCGACGCCAGTCGGCTCCGAATGGAGAGGGCCCTTTCCAGCGCCCTCCCGGCCTCCGCGATCTCTCCGGTCCGCCGCAGGGCCATCCCGAGAGTCTGCAGGATCGAGGCCCGAACAAGGCCCTCTTTCTCGGTCTTCCCGATGCGATCCAGAAGTCGGCTGCAGTTCGAAACCACTTCCTCCGGTCGCTCAGCCCTAAGCAGAGCCTTGGACTTGAGAATTGATGCGAGTAAAAATGCATGACGATCGGGACATCGTCCTGCGGTCTCAATGGCGCGGGAAACCAGCTCAACTGCATCGCCCCACCGAGACCCTCGGAGCAGGGAACGCGCAAGCGAGCATTGAAACCAGAGGAGAACTTCCGGCCCCCCGGCCTTTTCGACCCGCTCTTCCAATCTTCTCAGTGATGTCTCCCACTCCTGTCCCGACGGCGTGTCTTTGATGAAGGCGAAAAGGGCCTGGCTCAGATCCGCGGGGAGCGACGGAACCACATCGAGAGCCGTTTCAATTGTCGGAAGATCGAGGACAACTGTAGCTCCGTCTCGAAAAAGCCGAATCTCGGATGGACCACATTCGGCCCACCGGGCCCGGAACCACATCCAGTCCAGGATGTCATGGAATGACCCCGAAGCGGAATCCTGCTTCCAGGAGAAGAGACGATCTCCGACCCTCAAGCCGCCCTCCCCGGTCCCGGTCTTCCGAACGATCACACCGGCCGCTTCCTGTCCTTCACCGGCCCACCCGGGGACGGGCAGTGCCGGGACGAGAAGGACCAGTGCTGCAAGGATCCGGAAAAGGCCGACCCGACTCATCGTCTCAGGATCCCGGAAGGTGTTCGATGAAGGTCGGAGAGGCGATCCGCCGCCCGTCCGGTGTCAGGGCGAAGACCTGCCACAGGATGACCGAGCCCGGAGGAAGCTTTTTCAGGGTCTTTGCCTGAACGCTGAAACGAGCTTCAGTAAGACCCGTCGTGTTCCCGAGAATCACTAAATTCTCATCGCTGAGAACAATCTGGAAGCTCACAGTTTCGACCGTACAGCTCCATCGGAGAACGAGAGGGTCATCCGGTTCTTCGGGCAGGGTTGCTTCCCCAGCCGTAATGGGGCCGGAAACCGCGCCCCGATAACGAATTTGGGTCGGGCCGAGCCGGTGTCGGACGGCAGGAAGGATGACCGCCAGAGCAATGACGGCCGCAGCCGCAAGGAGCGCCGCACGCATTCTACGGCCCCTGGGAAGGAAGGCCAGGATTCGCCCGCCACCTGCCTGTTTTCTCTCACAACTGAAGGCAACAGCCAGCCGCCAATCGGCCGCCAATTCCGGATCCGCAGCCGCGCGGTCTGCAAGGGAAGCCACCTGATCCGGGGGCAGATCGCCCCGGGCAGCATCCCAGATCAGCGCAGGATCCACCTGATCCGGATCCCGATACTGATCGCCCGCATCCGATTCCAGGGCCCTGCCCAGACGCTCGAGTTCCTCTGCGTGCGAACTCATGGTTTCAACCCCTTCCCTTCAAGGCACTTTCTCAGGTCCGCCAGGCCCCGGTAGATCAGGTTCTCCGTCCGCTTGAAAGGCCAGCCCAGGAGATCGCCGGCTTCCCGGATGCTGTGGCCCAGAAGACGCAGGGTCAGTGCCCTGCGCCGTTCTGGAAGCAAGCCGGCCATGCAGTCGCGGATCCCCCTCCCAATCTCAGTACCGACCGAGCGATGTTCGGAAGATGAAGCCGAAGAGCCGGCTTCCTTCTCAATGATTTCGGCGTCCATCCCAACCTCCCGGCGCCGGCGCCTTCGCCGAATCTCGTCGATGGTGGCACTGTAGGCCACCCGCCAGAGATAAGACGATGAAAGCTGCGTTTTTCCCTCATTTCCTTTGAGAATATTCATCACCTTCAGGAAAGCCTCCTGGACGATGTCTTCCGAATCCGAAGCCAGCCAGGGAGGGCAATTTCGGCTGACACCGGCGGCGAGAATATTCCTGATCCTCTTCAGTTCCGGAGAGGAGGCACCATACGATAGGGAATCGCCGGAGTTCTGATCCATGATCTTCCTCGAGTGTAGCGGGGGAAGCTTCAGGGAACAAGAGCCCCCCCCTCATGGAAAAGGGATAGATTGGAATGGGGAGCAGGGGCAGGAGCGGGAGCAGAGACAGGAACCGCAGCCGTACATCCGGAGCCGATGCCGGAACCGGTGCAGGGAGCCGGAGCCGCTGGAGTCGTGGTTCATTTATTGTTTTCCCCGAAATACGGAAGGCAATGGGGTCGACACAGAACACATTTTTCACTCAGGGGTCGTGGGGAGACACGGAGTATCAATAGCGTCAAGCACGCGGCCGGCGATGATGTTCCCCTGGTCTGGATACACCTGCTGTCATTCCAATGGTCACTGCTCTTTCGTGATGGGGAGCCGCCGCACGCGAATCCTTCCTTCTTCAACGGAAACCAATGCTCCCTCTTTGAGATCCTGCTCACAGGATTCTATGACCTGACAAATAAGTCGTGCCATCTTCTTTCCCTTCAGGCCCTCAATCCTGATCCGAATCACAGAGGGTCTCGTCCAGTTCTCAAGCGCCACTATCGTATGAAAATCTGAATCCAGAGTTAGGATATGGCGCTGCTGATTCCGAGCAACAGAAAGAATATCTCGATCAATAGCGATCGATAAGCCACATTCGCCGGTATGAACCGCGTCAAAACCCGATGCCCGAAGCATCAAAGCCGATGATCGCGGCAGACCCTGATCGAGGAGAAGCTTCATGAAGCTTCAGACAGCTCCACTGTTCTGTCTTCCATCCTTGCAGCAGCAAATTCCAGAGCCTGACGAATATCCTCATCATCAAGTTCGGGGTATTCCCGCCCGAGTTCCTCACGGTCCGGATACAGTGCAACGGCCTGGAGAACACGCCGAACGGAAAGACGAAGATCTCGAATACAAGGCTGTCCACCAAGCCTCCGAGGGTCACAGGTAATTCGATCAAAATCCATCGCTTGATACCTCATGCATCAGTATATCAGCAACAAGGGACCACCAGATGCTGTATTTTTTCACGAAACACCGAGACACCCGGAGAGAAGACAGAACATAGAACACAGTCAACCACGGATTTCACTGATTGCACGGATTATTTCAGGGCAGGGAGAGGCGGCATCAGGCCCCGACTGCTTCGCAGCCCATGTCGTCCGAGGGACCGGCGTCGGAAAGCGTGCTCTCCTCCGACCGGACACCCGAGACGACGATCCCACTCCCTTCGGAAAGGGATTCGGGGCCGAGATACCCATAAGGCAAGCACATCCCTGTCCTTGGGTGGGTGGGTGTTCCGCTTTGGGGCTTTCGGTCCTTCTGTCCGATCCCGGCGGGAAGAGGACTGCCGGTTGATGCCTTGGCTGGAGGAGAACCTGTTCTTCGACGGTCAAGCCTCGACCGGCATCGACTGCGAAGCAGACTCAGGACCGATGGCCCGCCATTGCCTTCTCTTTGCGAACTTTGCGGACTTTGCGTGAGACTGCCTTCTGCCTTTGTGTGGGAGGGCGGTGCGCCCCGGGGTCGTCGGTCCTTCGATCCTCTCACGGAGAGAGAGGGCCGCTGATTGATGTCTCTGCTGGAGGAGAGCCTGTTCTCCGACAGTGGAGCGTCTATCAGCATCGACTGCGAAGCAGACCCAGGACC
>JANTFG010000149.1 GCA_024763555.1 Thermoanaerobaculales bacterium | reverse complement strand
CGGAACTTTACGATTCGCGATGGCCTGGCCCACAACGTCGTTCGTTCGATGTGCGAGGGTCCGGACGGGCGTCTCTATTTCGGGACCGAAGGAGGCCTCAGCCTTCTCGAAGATGGTGTATTCAGCACGATCGGCGCCGATCTCCCGAATACTTCCATTCGTGCCGTGGCCGTCACCGAAGATGGAACCCTGTGGATGGGGACCTATGGAGGAGGGCTGGTCCGGCTTCGGGGCGGAGAGCGAAAGATCTATCTCCCTGAGGACGGGCTTCCTCATCCGAAGATCAGGTGTCTTCTCTCCGGCCGGGACGGCAGACTCTGGATCGGGACCTATGGAGGAGGCCTGGCGTGTCTGGAGGGAGGCCGTTTCCACAGCTATCAGACGGATCTTCAAGATCGGGAGATCAGGACGCTTCTGGAGGACTCAGTTGGCGGAATCCTGGTGGGTACCAGACGAGGGGTCTATCGCCTGGACGGCGAGCGTTTTGTCTCGATGGATCTCGGTGAGGTGCTGGATCACGAAGCCATCAACGTGATGGCTTCCGACCACCGGGGCCGGCTCTGGTTCGGGACACGTGAAGCAGGCGCATTTGTACTCGAATCGGGTGAGTTGCGGCGATTTACCACAGCGGACGGGCTTGCGGACAACAGTGTCACGACCATTCTCGAGGATTTCGAATCGAATCTCTGGTTCGGGACCTATGGAGGGGGAATCTGCCGGCTTGGCGGGGAGAATGTTCTCAACTGGGAGGCAACTGAGGGTTTTCCCTATGCCAATGTCTATGGAATTGCCGAAGACCGGGAGGGCTGCTTATGGTTCGGAACCAACGGCGGCGGCGTCAGCAGGCTCTGCAATGGAAGCTTCAGCTTGTTCACGCGAGAGGACGGACTCGCCCATAACAAGGTCATTGCCGTCATGCAGGCCTCGGATGGCGCGATGTGGTTCGGCACTCTCAATGGGGCCAGTCGTTTTGACGGCCGGCGGTGGTCCACGCTTGATCGGCACAAAGGCCTTTCGCATAACGTCGTGTATGACATCAAGGAGGATGATCAGGGCCGGATGTACTTTTCGACCTTCAACGGTCTCAGCATTCTGGATCACGGGGAGATGAGATCCCTGCACAAATCCGACGGGTTGGCCGGAAACCGGGTCAACTTTGCGCTGCTTGCTCAGGGAGTGCTCTGGCTGGCAACGGATGAAGGCCTGACCAGGATCAGGGATGGGCAGTTTCGGTCCTGGACGACGGCCGATGGTCTGGCTTCGAATTTTGTCAATTATCTCTACCAGGATGACAGTGGATCATTGTGGATTGCAAGCAGTCTCGGTTTGAGCCGCCTCAAGGATGACCGGCTGACGACCTGGACGAGCGACGACGGGCTTTCCAATGATAGCTGCACCGTCATTCTGCCCGGCTCGGACGATCGTCTTTGGGTCGGAACCAATCGTGGTGTGAGTATTTTCGACGGCGCCGGGTTCGCAACCGTCAGCTCTCGCGAGGGCCTCGTCAGTGATCTCGTCAACCGGGGGGCGGGGTGTGTCGATCATCAGGGGAATCTCTGGTTCGGGACCGGGGAAGGGGTCAGCCGCTTTTCAGCTGATTTCAAGCCGGAGATCCAGAATCCTCCGCCGATTCACCTTCTCGAGGTACGGGTCTTCGACCAGAAATTGAAAGCGGAGGGAGGCGTCCGCCTCGATGCCGGAAGAAACTGGCTGACTTTTTCCTATGTCGGGATCTCCTTCAGGAGGGCGCAGGATATCCAGTATCGTTACCGTCTCCTGGGAACGGGTCGGCCATGGCAGGAGAGCAGGTTGAGGGAGGTCCAGTTTTCCTCACTTCCGCCCGGTCGTTATGTCTTTGAGGTGACGGCCCGCGTTGGGGAGGGCGAATGGAACCGGAATCCGGCCCGATATCCCTTCACGATCATTCCGCCGATCTGGAAGAGATGGTGGTTCCTGAGTCTGGTCGTGGGGCTCCTGGCCGCCGTTGTGCTGATCCGAATCTGGGGATTGCGGAGGAGGTCGAGGCTTCTTGAGGAGGCGGTGCGGCAGAGGACGGCCGAGATCGAGGAGGTCAACGAAAGGCTGCGTTGGCTGGCCCACCACGATCGTCTGACCGGCCTTTTTAATCGGCACTACATTTTTGAGTTCATTCCGGGGGAACTTTCACTGCTTCAGAGACGTCGGCGGCAGATCCCAGAAGATGGGGCCCTCCTGTCAAAATACCCGTCTTTAGGGATCATGCTGCTCGATCTCGACCACTTCAAGTCGATCAATGACCGTTGGGATCATATGGTCGGAGATGAGGCGCTTCAGGCGGTCGCGGAGGTCTTTCGGAAGGCCTTGCGGGATACGGACATCATTTCCCGCTGGGGAGGAGAGGAGTTCCTGATGATCCTCAGGGATGTCCGTCCAGAGGGTCTGGAGGAGAGTTCCCAAAGGGTTCTCGAACAGATGAGGGCGCTGAGGCTTCCGGTCGTCAGCGGCGGGCCCCTGCGTCTGACATGCTCGATCGGGTGGACCCTGGTGCCGAATGATCCCAAGCCTGATGTTGAGCTCTGGGAACTCCTTCTCAAGGTTGCCGACCTCAACCTCCTGGAGGCGAAGAGAACCGGAAAGGACCGAGCTGTCGGCTGCATCTGGGATGAGAGCTTTCAAAGGGCTGAGCTTGAGGAGATTCTCGAGGGTGGTGATTATGGGGAACTGGGGAGAATCTGCCGACGGGTTGAAGTCCTCTGATCCCCGGCTATGGCATAATCGGCTGGAAATGGGAGGAACTCGAGATGACAGCTGCCCTGAATCCTGATGCCATTCAGATGGAAGAGGCCTTTTTTGCACGTGAAAACTCGAAGCTTCTGGAGAAGCTCAGGGAAGAGGCGAGGATGCACGAGCGTCGCGACGCCCTGCGAGCTGCTCTGAATATCGATGACGATGATGTCATCGATGCCCTGATCGAACTGGATGTCTATCCGGAGACGGCGACGGCCTTCAGCCTGCTGCCGCTGGTCGAGGTGGCCTGGGCTGACGGCGAGGTCAGCTCGAAGGAACGCGAGGCCATTCTCAAGGCGGCGGGTGACAGGGGAGTCGACCCGGATTCAACCACCTGCGAGATTCTGGAGAACTGGCTCAAGCACCGGCCGGCGCCCGAGATGATGGAAACATGGAAGCGAGGCATCCGTGCCGTGTTAGAGGGCATGGATCCCTCGACGGCCGCGATCATGAAGGACGGGATTCTTCACCGGACGCAACAGATTGCTGAAGCATCCGGTGGTTTTCTGGGTTTCGGTTCGAAGGTCTCAGCGGCCGAGACCCGGGTTCTCGAGGAGATCAAGGCAGCGCTTGGCTGAGAAACGGGAGATCTGAGGATGTCGAAGAAATCCGCTGTTATCATCGGTGTGGCATGTGTCGCCATTGTCGTTGCGATCCTTCTGTGGTGGTTTCTGAGGGGCAGTGGCGGGGGGCCGGCGCTGCAGCCCGAGCCTTCGCCGAGCCCCGTGATGACACCGACGCCGACTCTGGCCGAGCAACTCCACGGGCGGCTCGAGGGTGTGAGCCTGGCAACGGCCGATCCCGTACTCCGGGAGCTGGCCGCGGGACTCTCAAAAAGACCTGAGCTGATGCGGTGGCTGGCCAAGGACGATTTGATTCGACGATGTGTCGCTGCCGTTGATAATATTGCGGAGGGCAGGGATCCGAGGGTTCACCTTGACTTTCTCAAGCCGGTCGGCACTTTCAAAGTGAAAAAAAGCGCTGAGCGCGTCCTTGTCGACCCCCTTTCCTATCGACGATACGACACATTTGCCGGGGTCTTTGTTTCCCTGGATACCGAGGGTCTGGCTCGCCTCTATTCCGAGATCAAGCCGCTTCTCGACGAGGCGGACCGGGAGATCTCGCCGCCTGGTTCGAGCTTTGATCAACATCTTCGGACCGCCATCGATGAACTTCTCGCGGTGCCGACGCCCTCCGGTGAAGTCGAAGTCCGGCAGAAAGTCGTGACCTGGACCTATGCCGATCCTGCTTTGGAAGGGCTTTCTCCGGCGCAGCGTCACCTCCTGCGGATGGGCCCGGAGAATATCTCCCGGATTCAGGCGAAGCTCAGGGAGATCAAGACGGCTCTGGGTCTGTAGCGCCTGATGGCGGAATGCCGGGGCGATGGGCTTGAGGGGATCGTTTTCGACCTCGATGGGACCCTGGTGCACTCCGAATACGACTGGCCCGCCATCCGGCGCCAACTTGGAGTCGGTGGCCCTTCACTGATCGATGCCCTGAACGCTCTCCCCCCTGGAGAGAGAGAAAGGGCCTGGCGGAGACTCGAGAAGATTGAAGAGCGGGCGACCGGGGAGGCGAGTGTGGCGCCCGGGGCGCTGAAGATGCTCAATTTCTGTCGCAGCCGGTCTCTGGCCCTGGCGATCGTGACCAACAACACGGCAGGGAATACGGCCTATTTGATCCGGAAGCATGGGCTTGGCGCCTTCGATCTCGTGTTGACCCGCGACAGCGGTTTCTACAAGCCTTCCGGGAGACCGCTGGTGGAATGCGCCCGTCGGCTGGGGATTTCTCCTGCCTGTCTGATGATGGTGGGAGATTCGGATTACGACCTCCGTTCGGCAAGGTCGGCCGGTTATCGCTGGAGGGTTCTTGTTTCGGAGGATGACCTGGTGGACTCAGGGGGGCGTGAGTTCAGCGTGGCCGATCTTCAGCAGCTGCTTTCGCTACTTGAAGGCGGCAGGATTCCGCAAAGGGATTCCCCATAGGTTCACGGCCCTTGCAGACCCGGAGAAGGAACAGGAGCAGGAGCCGTATATCCGGAGCGGGAGCGGTAATCCGATGCCGGAGCAGCATCCGATGCCGGAGTCGGGGCGGCCTCGGTTCTTCAAGCGGAATGCGTGGGCCGGGACCCGTAATGATGTCTGAACCCGGAGCTTGGAGGTGGTGGCAGAAAATTGTGTGGTCGTGGGATGTCCCGCCCACTTCGAGTGCGACTCTGCCGGGTCAGTTTCGCTTCTCGGGCGCAGCGCCCGGGTGCGGAAGCGGTTCCGGCTTGCGGCTCCGGTCCTCCCCTTCGGCTCCTGCATCGCTACGCTGTTTCCGCTCCGGGCCATATTCTGGAGGTTGTTGCATCCTCGGAACTCAGGGGCAGGCGACGGCTTCGATAAATCGCATCCGATTCCCGATTGGAGATGAGATAATCATTTCGTGAGAACGATTCTTCAATTTCTTCTCTTGATGGTTCCGGCGGCCCTGATTTTTCCGGTGGGGCAGCTGGCGGCTCAGGGAATGCCGGTGAGGCGTTTTACAGTCCAGGACGGCCTGGCCCAGTCCCAGGTGACGGCCATGATTCAGGATTCACGGGGATTCCTGTGGGTCGGAACCCAGGCCGGGCTCTCCCGCTGGGACGGGATGAGATTCAGGACCTGGACCAGCACCGAGGGTCTGCCGGACGACCTTGTGACGGCCCTTGCCGTCGATGATTCCGACCACCTCTGGATCGGAACGGATTCCGGCGCGGTGGCGCGTCTTTCCAGCAGTTTTTCAGACCCTCTTCCTCAGCTGATCTGGCAGGGCGAGGCGCCGGTCAAGGTGCTCCTTCCTCTCCCTGACGGGCTGGTTTTCCTGGGCTCCGAACGGGGGCTCTTTCTGGTTGGAAAGGCTGAAAGGCAGCTCCTGTCGGAGTCCATTGCGGCACTGTTTCGAAGAGCGGATGGTCGCATCTGGGTCCTCGGTGAGAAGATGGCCCGGGTCTTCAGCCCGGAGGGCCGGGAGCTTCAATCTCTTCAGCTTCCCGGCAATCTCCTGCTGGCCTGTTTCATCGGCCGGCCTGGAGTTCTTCTCAAGGACGGGACTCTCCGGGGACTTCGGGATCTTCAGGCGATCGAGATGGAGCTTCCGGGGGATCTGTCACCGACGGCCCTCGCGGGTGAGTCGGACTCGAATCTCTGGATCGGTACCGAATCCGGACTCTATCGGAGGTCTGCGCGCGGTGGAATCGAGCAGGTTGACCTCGATATTTCTCTCTCGGGCTTAAATGTTCGCTGTCTTCTGATCGATCGGGAAGGAGATCTGTGGATTGGATCCTGGGGTGGGGGACTGATCGAGATTCCGCCCGGCGATATGAGAGTCTGGACCCGATCGACCGCTTTCCCTTCCTCGACGGTCTGGGCCTTCGCCCAGGATCGAAAAGGAAGGCTGTGGATGGCGACCGATGACGCCGGAGCAGTGTCATGGACGGAAGACGGTCTGGGAGAGGTTCTGAGTGGATTCCCTTCCGATCGTGTCCTGAGTCTCGCGGCCGGGCCTCATGGGGATCTCTGGGTTGGGACGGATGAAGGACTGTTTCACAGACCTTCATCGGGCACCGGAAAGTCGCCGAAGGAGGTCGAGGGGCCTCCAAACTCCTTTATCAGAGATCTGCTCTATGATTCCCGGGGCCGGCTCTGGGTGGCGACCTCGGGCGGTCTGGGATGCCTGGACAGTGGTATCTGGCATACCTGGAAAAAGGGGGACGGACTGCCGGATGAATTGATCCGTGGCCTGGCCATAGATGGGAACGGGAAGCTGTGGATGGCGACGCATTCCGCGGGGGTCGTCCGTTTCGACGGGGAGGATTTCATTGCCTTCACGCGGGAGTCAGGCCTGCCGACCAATCGGGTCTGGTGCATCATGTGCGATCATTCGGGTCGGATCTGGGGAGGGACGGATGCCGGGATCTGGATCCACGACCCGGGCGGTGAATCCTCGGACCGGGTCATCTCGGTCAGGGAAGGCCTCAGCAGCCGGAATATCCTCTTTCTTGTGGAAGACGAAGCGGAAGAAGTCTGGGCCGGCACGACTCGCGGCGTCGTCCATCTTACGGGCGCCGGGCGGGTGTTGGAAATCCTGACGGCTTCGGACGGACTCCCCGGAACGGAAGCCGCGGAGAATGCCGGCTTCTGTGATCGGGACGGCTACCTCTGGATGGGCCTTGACGGGGGAGTGGCGCGGATCCGGCCGGAGGAACGACTTGGGCTTCGTGTTCTTCCGGTTGTAGTGCCAGAGAAGCTTCTGGTTGATGGAGTTCCCTTGAGATCCGGGAGAGGCCGGCAGGATAAGCGAGTGGTTCTGAAGCCCGGCGTCAGCGATCTCCGCTTCGAAATTACGGCGCCCCTGCTTCGGAAAGCCGATCGCCTTCGATTCAGTTATATGCTTGAGGGTCACGATCCGGAATGGAGTCTGCCGTCCGATGAACGACACGTGACCTACAGGCGGCTGCCGCCCGGTCGCTACGCCTTCAGGGTGAGAATCAGTGACGGCGATCGACGACTGTCCGAGGGAGAACTCCTGGAGGAAATCGTTCTCCGACCATTCTGGTACCAGACTCTCTGGGCTCGAATTCTCGGGATTCTGCTGCTGGCTGGGCTCATCCTGGCCTTCCTGTTTCGGCGTTGGAATGCCGCTGTCAGACGAAGGAAGGAACTCGAAGATCTGGTTGAGGCGCGAACTGCGGAACTGCGGGGGGCCAACCTGAAGCTGGAGGAGTTGAGCCGGACCGATCCCCTGACGGGCCTGGGGAACCGCCGAGTCCTGGCCGAGACCCTGCCACTGGAAATGGCGCTGATTCGCCGCCAGTTGGCTCGTGAAGGCGCCGGGGCTCTGGGACGGATTCACGGCATTGGAGTCCTGATGTTGGACCTCGACCATTTCAAGAGTATTAACGACCGGTTTGGTCACGAAACCGGCGACGATGTTCTCCGGGGTGTGGCGGGCATACTCCGTCGGGAGGCGCGGGAGGTTGATGAACTGGTTCGCTGGGGAGGAGAGGAGTTTGTCGTTCTTGCCCGGGGTCTCAGTTCCCCGGGGCTTGGTGACCTGGCCGGGCGCCTGCTTCGTGCCATTGCCGGTCTTGTTGTTGATCTTCCGGATGGATCGAGGGTCAAAGTGACTGCATCCATAGGTTTTATCCCCTATCCGCTCGCGATGCCGGATTCCGGAGTGGGAGAGTCGGTGTCATGGGAGTGGTTGCTCGGCCTTGCAGACGCTCTGCTCTATCGGGCCAAAGAAATGGGCAGGAAGCGGGCTGAGGGTATCCTCCTCAAGGCCAGGCCTCCCGAGGCCCTGCCTGAGGATCAGCTCGCCGCCATGATCATCGAACACCCGGAGAAATGCCGAGAGTGGGCAGAACCACTCAGTCTCAGCCTGGACGGGTCTGGGGCTGCGTGATGGATTCCGTGCCTTGACAGGTGGGCGGCGGAGGCAGCGGATGGGAACACAGCTCAAGCCCGAGCGGCAATCCGGAGCAGCATCCGATGCCGGAGTCGGGGCAGATCCGGTTGCCTTCAGCGGGCCTGGATTCCGCGGTCCCTTCCTTCATGGTGTACCCGGATTTTTTTCCCTGCATAGGACCATGCCGAGGTTGTGCCGGACTCGAAACCGTCCGCAAAAACATTCTGTGTCCAGATGGTGGTCTGGGTCGATGACTCGTTGTTGGCCTGATTGGTGTCCTCGGGAGTCGTTCCATTTTCCCAGATCTTGGTGCTCGTTGTCAGCTTATTGCCGATGTCTTTCGTACCGACGGTTGCCGTGACGGTCCCTGTTCCCAACTCGCTGTGAATACTCTGACCGTCGGCATAGGAGACGAAAACCGCCGGGATCGTAATCAGAGTCTCCGAGCAGAAATCGGTACAGGCCATGTTGAGAACGTCGTCCGGCTC
>JANTFG010000148.1 GCA_024763555.1 Thermoanaerobaculales bacterium | reverse complement strand
ATGACTCAGCGCAGCGGAGGCGCCCTCCTCCTGCTCGATCTCGATGATTTCAAGGCTGTCAACGACCGCTTTGGACACCTGACCGGAGATCAGATTCTGCAACATGTGGCGAAAATTCTCCAGGCCACCGTCCGCTCCACCGATCTTCCCTGCAGGATCGGCGGCGATGAACTCGCCGTCATTCTGCCCGGCTCAGATCGCAGCGAGGCGGAGGCTCTCGCTCAGAGGATTCTTCAGGCTCTCAGAAGCAGCCCCAGCGTCTGCGGGGGAGTCGATATCCCGGTTACATGCAGCATCGGAGGTGCGGTTTTCGCCCCGGCATTCGACGCCAGACAGGCGATCCGCCGGGCCGACGATGCCCTTTATCGTGCCAAGCGCTCCGGTCGGGATACCCTCCGGTGGACCAGCGCGGATGCTTGAGTCTCCAGTCGCTCAAAGCGGATTCAGCAGCCAGTATCGCCGTTTCCGGTTGTAGGAGTGGACCCTGAGATGGAAGAGATCTCCCACGCGCATCGGGCTATTGGCCGGGTCTTTGGCCGGCAGCACCTCCGCTCCGATACCATCGCAGTGCCACTTTTTCCCCGTCATCTCCTCGAGGTCGCGAAGATGCACCTTGACCTCGACCCGGGGCTCGTCCAGGAGGAAGTAGAGCAGGTGAGATTTCATGCCCATGAGGGTTGCGGGAAAAAGGCGGCGCTGATTTTCGTCCTTTGAGAGTTCATCGGCGAAGAGCTGATCCAGGGCGAGCAGAAGGGCCTCCTTGTCCAGGGTGCGCTGGAGGGCTTTGGATCGGTTGGCGGCGTGGACGACCTCGTCCCGGGTTTCCAGGTCCCGCTGATCATCCCGGGGCGGAATAGCCCCCAGCATTTCAAGAGCCTCCTTGTGGGTGAAGATGCCGACAATCTCCCGCATCGGCGAAGAAAATCGGGCGTAGACCGGGGCGCCGATTCCATAGTGGGGTCCGGGCGCCGCCTGGAAGAGGGAACGCTGATTGCTGAGAATGGCGTGGCGCTCGATCGCGGTCGCAATGCGTGGATGCTGATCGCGGGGCAGGCGGTCCAGGTACGTGTCCAGAAGCTGGCTTGCAGTCTTCCAGACCCAATTGTCATCCAGGCCGTGGAGCCCGGCCAGCCGGCTCACCAGTCGCCGGAAGGCCTCGAGACTCTCGGTGGTCGGCCGGGGATGCACCCTGAAAATCGGCTGAAGATGCTCGAAATCCCGGGCCTTGAGCAGCAGAAGGGCGCCCTGGATATTGCAGAGCAGGGAGATCTGCTCATTGTACTTCTCAACTTCCATGCGCGCTCTTGCCTCGATGAGAAATCTGCCCGCAGCATCAAGACTGAGGCCGGACTCGATGCGATGGTAGTCGACGACATGCGCCCTCCTGGCTTTTTCGATCAGGATAAGGCCGACGCTCTTCAGCAGCTCGAGACTGTTCCGGAAGGGCTCGTCCTTCAGGGCGGATCGGTCGGGATCCTCATAGAGGGCCTGGACCTGGCGGTAGGAGAGCTTTCGCCGACTGCGGATCCGCGCCCGGATGATCCTGGTGTGGAGGCATTCTCCCTCTTCATCGAGGCGCATAACGAAGAGCAGTGAGCGGCGGGGAACGCCCGGATTGAGGGAGATCAGGCCCTCGGAGAGGGCGCGGGGCAGCATCGGGACCGAGAAGCTCGGCAGGTAGTAACTGGAGCCCCGCCTGAGGGCTTCGGTGAAAAGAGCGGAATCGGGAGGGACGTAGAAGGCCGCATCGGCCAGGGCATAGAAGACTTCGAAACCCTCTTCTCCGTCATCGGGTTTCCGGATGAACAGCGCCTGGTCGAGATCATTGGAATCCTCGTTGTCGATGGTGACGAAGGGCAGCTCTTCAAGATCCTGGAGGCGGGGATCATCGATGTTGGGCGCATCAAGGAGGCGTCTGAGCTCCAGCTGGGCCTCCTCGCTGTAGAAGGGGTCGATGCCGTGGCGGGCGATCAGGCGATAGAGATCGGCCTTTGAACCCGGCGGGGCCAGGACTTCCACAATTTCAGCCTTTTCGCCGCCGGGCGTCTCTCCGGCTGCGACGATGCTGCCGGGAAGGAGATCCCCGACATCCGCGGGCAGGAAACGCCCAATGCCGTCCAACTCTCGAATTCCCGCATGTTCTTCGTTGACGACCTCTGCCAGCAGGAGCGGACGTGAGGTAGATCCGGAGGGGTGGTGCGTTTTCGCCATCATCGCTCATCCTACAACGGAAAGAGTCTGGCGCTCAATCAGCCGTGCACGGGAAAGCGCAGAGAAGAGGTGGAAGCAGATGACCAGGGGACGCCTTGAGTTCTTTGAAGGCATTCTCTCGCAAAGACCGCTAAGGACGCAGAGGGAAGGCAGGGAGACTGGGGAGCGCGGACTTCAGTCCGCTGGAGGCAGAGATCAGAGAATTCGGAGTGCGGAATGATGAATGTACCCGCCCGCCCGGGACTTTCCACCACCCGCCCGGAATACGAAGGCAGAACACATTCTCTCGCCAAGATCGCTAAGGACGCAAAGGCCCCCGCCCGCCCGGAGGCAGGAAGGCAGAACACATTTTCACGCAGAGATCGCTGAGGACGCAGAGGGCTCCTCGTCGGTCCTGGGCCTGCTTCGCAGTCAACACTGATAGAAGCTCCACTGTCGGAGAGCGAGCTTTCCTCCAGCAAAGACATCAATCAGCGGCCCTCTCTCTTCGTGAGAGGATAGAAGGACCGACGGCCCCACGACCGACTACACCGTGAGAGAAAACCTGTGTTGTGTTATGTGGCCCGTGCTCATGGGCAATTCGGCCCTGAATCCCTTCCCGAAGGGGAGCGGATCGTCGTCACGGGTGTCCGGCTGGAGGAGAGTTCAGTTTCCGACGCTGGTCCCTCGGACGACATAGGCTGCGAAGCAGCTGGGCCGAATGCCCGCCGCCCCCTGTCCTACCTTGGCGAACCTCGGCGTCCTTGGCGTGAGATATGTCTTCTGTGTTTTGTGTTCTGGGCCATTCTGCGACCACGATCACCTTTAGGTGGAAAGGGACGCGCCGGGATTTTCGGCGCCCCTTGAGACCCTCCCGACTTCAGGCCACCTCGCTCGGGCCTCGGTCATCCGAAGGGGCATGAAGCGTGGCGAGAACTGGTTTTTCGGAAGATCGGAGGCCTCAGATCAAGGAAATAGGACCTCGGGTTTCTCTGCGACCCGATCAGGCAGGGGACACCTTGCTTCCCGGTGGTATCCGTTGTCTGTCGAACTGCCGATTTTCCAGAGTGGCCCTGGTCTTCCGCTGAAAGTCCCCTTCCGAGGCCGCGTCCGGAGCTGCGAGCCGGAGCCGATTCCGGAGCCGGGTCTGAGGCCCGAGACGCGAAGCTGAGCCGGCAGACTCGAACTCGATGTGCTCGGAATATCCCACGACCGCATCGGTTTCTGCCACGGCCTCCCAGCTCCGGTCCCGGTCCCGCTCCGGTTCCGGCCCTTCGCTCCGGATTGCCGCTCCGGCTCCGGCATCTTTTTGTCCCGGATGTCGCGATCGGGCATGAAATCGTCGCATTCGTGAATGGCATTTTCTGCTTTTCAAGGCGATATTGGTGTTGAAGCTGAGAGAGACGATACCAGGATCGGAAGGAGGTCAGGATGGGATTGTTCAGCAGAAAGCGGAAGGAAATTCCAGCGGATGAAGAGGTGCAGATGGTTATGGACGAGGCCGAGCAGCTCCTCGGCGTCAAGCCGAAGGCGGCGCTGAAGAAACTGGACATGCTCAAAGGAGATGCCTATCCGCTCGTTACTTTCGGCGGTCCCTACAACGAGCGTTTCACCCGCCTCTGCCTGCAGGGCCTCGGCGGGGGCGAACCCCTGCCCGCAGTCGCCGCCTTCCCCTGGAAGCGCTGGGAAAACTATCCGACGGTGGGAGATCTCCTGACTCTGGCCGGGGAGCTCAGCGAGCCGGTTCTCTACCTCTTTGCCGAGCCGACGCGCCGCTCGCCGGGACCGGCGGTCGAGATCGAAGGCCTCCATACCCTCATGAGCGACGAGCAGCTGGTCATGCTCGTCATGGGAGAGATGAATACCTTCTTCAGGCGGGATCTCCTGCTCACCATCGGGCCCGGGGCTGATGTAGACAGCGAGGAAGTCCTTCAGGAGATCATGGACGCCGCCCGGAAATCGGGTTTTCGAAGTCTCACAGTCATCGGCTGAGAACAGAGCCGGGTCCGGTTTCGGAGGCGCCGCCTCAGGCGCCGAGTATTTTCAACGCCTCGCCGACCCTGCTGCGGACATGCTCGTCCCGGTCTTCCGAGGCCCGTGCGAGATCCTCAATCACCCGGCTGCGGGTGTCCTGATCCAGCTTCGGGGCCATCTCGGCCAGAAGATCGGCTGCTTCCGCACGCGCCCGCGGACTGCGGCTGTCCAGAGCGTTGAGAATGTGAGGGATGGCCGGGGCGCCGATCTGCCGTAGAGCTTTCACGCAGGCTTTCCGGACCTCGTCCTGTCCGTCCTTGAGCTGGGAGGCGAGGGCTTTGGTCGCCCTTTCGTCCCCCATCTCTCCGAGAAGTTCGGCGGCCATGCGCCGGATCTCGGGCAGCCGATCACCCAGTGCCGCCCGCATCGACTGGAGGGTGCTGTCCCTGTTCTCGCCCTCCAGTGAGGGCATGATTTCCACGAGAGCCCCTCCGGCACGCAGCCGGGCCGCATCCTCACCCTTTCGGAAGGCCTCAATCAGAGTCGGGATTTCCTTCTGCTGCACCAGGAAATCGAGAGCCCCAGGCCCAAGCTGCTCGTCTCCCAGGGCGCCGGCCAGGGGCGTGTGTGCGTCGGAGCCGAAGGCCTCCAGACCCTCTCCGGCCACGGTCTTCAGCTCATTATCCTCAGCCCCGAGAGCCTCGATAAGGACTGGAATGACCGCCATGTTCCTCATGCGAAGGAGCGCTTTGATCGAAGCCAGTCTGAGATCAGGTTTCTCATGGCCGAGCAGGCTGAGCAGCGCCTCCACATCGCCCTTTGCTTCGAGCTTTTCGATATTCGGACCGAGAAAACGATTGAACAGACCCATGGGCACCTCGCAGGGCGGCAGTATAGACCGTCCTCCGGCCCAAACGGAGATTCCGGTGGGCGAAAACAGGGCGCGGTCGAAACCGCGCCCTTCTCAGATCTCAGGCGGAGAGACCTACTTCTTGATGCCCTTGAGTTTCATCTTTTTGCCGTGACGGATAATCTCAAGATTCATCTCCTCGTCCGCTTCGTAAGATCGAAAGATCCTGAAGGCGTGTTCGGGTCCGCGCAGCTCCCGGCCTCCGATGCTCTGGATGACATCGCCGGCCCTGAGGCCGAGGGAGTTCTCCTTCGAGATGTCGAGGACGAGAACTCCCTCGCTCGTGCCGAAGTATTCCCCAAGGTCCTCGTTGAGGGAGGCCAGCTCAAGGTCGAGATCGTTCTTTCCGAAGAAGGTGAATGATTTTTCAATATCCGGCAGATTGAAGTCTCTGTCCTCATCACCGAGGAAGAGCATCTTGATATTTTTCTTTCCCTCGGACTCCCGAAGCTTCAGATCGACTTCATGAACCTTGTCGTCCCGAAGGAAAACAAGATGGACGGGATCTCCCGGCTTGAGCACCTCAAGGTGTTCGAGGACCTTCTCGAGACCAGACTCAGGATCTCCCTTGAGTTCAAGCTCGTCGATCTTCGTGACGATGTCGCCGGCGCTGATGCCGGCCTCTTCAGCGGGACTGCCGGGGCTCACTCCGATGACGCTGAGACCCTTCTGTGGGCTTTCGCCAATCGAGGACTTGAAGATAATCCCCATTCGTGGCCGCTGAGTGTCCGAGATCCACTCGAATTTCCTGAACTTCTCCGGTAGCTCCTCAAGGTGGTGGAGCTTGATCTTCTCCAAAGCCCGTTCAAGCTCCTCGTGCGCACCGTCTAAGACTTCATCGATGTCGATATCGATATCCTCGTCTCCGACTTTGATGATACGGGTCCTGATCTGCTTTTCCGGTTGAGCGGTTTCGGGCGGTGCCGGGGCCTCGATGCCGTCTGGCGCAGCAGCGCGGGAGAGTGTCGGGCAGGCGAGAAGAAGTCCTGCGCCCACGATGATGAGCGCCGCGATGAAATGTTGAGAGTTGTTTCGATGCTTCATTGGGTCCTCCGGATACTGTTGTTTCGGGCCAGAAAATTCGGGTTCGTTCGGAGCTGGACGAGCTTGTCCAGGCTCTGGACCCGTTCGGCCCAGAGCGCGGCCTCCAATTCTTGACTTCGACTCTTTGAGACTTCATTCAGGGCCTGATCCAGGCCGGCGACGCGGTCTTCAATATGGAATATGGCGGCGGCCTGGCGGGCGGAAACCGGTTTCCTGCGGAGTCTCGGAGACTGAAGGACGGCCTCGAGAAACTCCGAGGCATCTTTGAGCTGCTGAAGCTCGGGCCCCGTCGCAAGTTGCTTTGGTTCCGGCTTCAGGGCCGGGCCCATGAGGAGAGAAATGCCCAGTCCGAGGAAGAGCAGGGCAGCCGGAGGGAGCCCTCTTTGAAGCCAGAGTTTTCGCCTCCAGCGTCTCCGTGTTTCGGGCCAGAGATCCCGTGAAGTTTCGAGGATGGGCAGTTCCCTCAGCTCGTGGATCAGGGTGTTGTCGGTGTCGAAATCAGGCATGATCCGCCCTCCCTTCCATGGATTCTCGAATGCTTCTCCGAGCCCGGGCCAGGCGGCTCTTTGAGAAGCTCACTGTTTTCTTGAAAGCTCCGGCAATCTCTTCATGAGTAAAGCCCTCAACATCGTGGAGCCAGATAACGGCGCGATCGATCGGCCTGAGGCGCTGAAGGGCGCGTTCGAGATCCAGGCCGTTGTCGGATTGGTTTTGATCACCTGATGATGCAGAGATCGCTTCAATGTCCGTGGCCTTCCTGATCTCTAGTCTTCGAAGGCGATCGAGGGCCTTTCGAGCCGCAATTCTTCGAATCCAGGGTGTGAAACTCTCGGTGTTTTCCAGCTTTTTCAGGGATCGGAAAAGCTCGACGAAGGTGTCCTGCAGGACTTCCTCAGCTTCCTCCACGCTCGGGAGGATCCGTCGCGCGACGGTATAGACCAGCCTCTCGTAGCGCCGGAAGAGTTCTTCGTGCGCATCCCGTTCGCCCTGGCGGGCCCGGCTGAGAACGAGGGAAAGACTTGCATCCATCAGTCATATAGACGCATCAGAGAGGAAAAGGGTTGCAGCGAGCGGATCGGGAAGCCGAGGACAGGAGCCGAAGACCGGAGCCGGAGCGGCGAACCGGAGCCGGGGACCGGAGCGGAAGACCGGAGCCGATGCCGGAACCGGGGCGGCCGTGGTTCTCTCAGCGGAATAGGTAGGCCGGGCGTTGCCATGGTATCCCGAACCGGAGCAGGGAGGCGGTAGCCAAAACCGATGCGGTCGTGGGATGTTCCGACCACTTCGAGTGCGACTCTACCGGCTCAGTTTCGCGTCTCGGGCGTCAGACCCGGCTCCGGAAACGGCTCCGGTCCCCGGTTCCGGCTGGCGGCTGCGGTCCCAGGCTCCGTCTCCGGTTCCTCCGGGCTGCATTGACTTCAGCCTCAGGTGGGCGCATCATGCGGGAGTGAAAAGGCGAGGCTTTTCCCCGGGCCTGATTCTGCTGCTTTCAGCGGCGCTGCTGTGGCATGGGGTCCTTGCCGGGCTTCCCCACGCGCACCATCGCGACGAGCCGCCTCGCTATCTCGTCGGCTGCGAGATTTCCGCGAGTACTTCGCCGGTTTCCCACCTCCATGCGATTTTCCGGACCCTGGAGCGCGGCGTTTGCCTGGCCTGCCTGGTTGCGGGCGCCTCGGCGGCCGTGTCGGCACATTCTTCGGAATTCACCCCGCAGAGGCAGGGACCAGAGATCGATCTTGAGGTCCGGCACCTGCCGGGCGCCCATCACGAATTCCGCTTGCCTGGATCCCGGGGGCCGCCAATTCTCCTTTAGTTTTTCACCCGGAAAGCTGAAAAATTCAAGGAGGAAAATTGATGAAAAAACTGCATGTGGGCAGTCTGGTGACTGCCATGTTAATCGTGAGTATGTTCCTGGGCCCGGTCGTGCTTCAGGCCCAGGAAGAGGCAAAACCGGATCCGGCCGTCGCTGCGCTGGAATCCAAAGTGGAGACTCTCAGTAAGCAGCTGGAGGTTCTTCAGAAAGAACTGGCTGCTTTGAAAGCAGAACGTAAGGCCGAGCATCAAGCGGCGGAGATCGCGGCCCTCAAACAGGCGGCCCACGTCGAAGCTGCAAAAGTGGACACGGCGAACGAGATCGATACGACCCAGAAATATGTCTCGGGAACCCGGATGCAACCTCAGCTCAACCCGGAGATTTCCGCAACCGGTGATTTCTTCCTGGTCGGCGGGAGTCATCAGCCGGAGGAACTCCAGGCGCGGCATTTCGAACTGGATATCCAGTCATACCTTGATCCTTATACTAAGTTCCATCTCGTGCTGGGCTACCACGGGAACGGTCGGGAATCCGAGTTCGGCAGGGATCCTGATGAGGAAGAGGAACACCACGCGAACGCCAGTGTCGGAGAAGCCTACGTCACCTGGCTTAACCTTCCAGGAAAGCTGAATCTCACCGTCGGTAAGAAACGGGCCCAGTTCGGCGTACTCAACCGCTGGCATCTGCATGCTTTGGACCAGGTGGATGCTCCCCTGGTTCTCCAGGAAAGTTTCGGCGATCATGGCCTGACGGAAACGGGTTTCTCCGTGGACTGGCTGA
>JANTFG010000147.1 GCA_024763555.1 Thermoanaerobaculales bacterium | reverse complement strand
AGAGGATCCAATCGTGCCGCGCCAGTGCGACGGCCGCCCTTTTCTGGGACCCGTATCCGTCGAAATCCCGGTGTTCGAAACGGGCTCCGTGGCCCAGGGCGATCTCCCGGGTCCGGTCCTTTGAGCCCGAGTCAAGGACGAGAATCTCATCGCAGAGAGCAAGAGCCCCGAGAACCTGATCGAGGTGCTTCTCCGCATCCAGGGTGATCAGGACTGCGGAAATGGGGATCCTGGCTGGTGTCGTCATGGGATCAGCATAACGCAGAACGGCGCAGACTACTTTTCTCTCCTGGCGACATATTCGATCCTTCCGTGCCGCTCGGGCTCGGAATCTCCGTGACGATGCCATGGGCCGAGTTTCTCTTCATGATGGATGTTCTCCCAGCCGGGAAAGATCTCCGGGAGTCGGCCGGGGAGGAAGAAACTGCGGATGGCGCCGTCCGAAGATCGAAAGGAACGCAGGGGGAGACCCCTCGACGGAATCTCCTGCCGGCATTCGCTCAGATGGCCGAATTTCGGGTCCCCGGTGTTCCACGCGACAAGAAGCAGAAAAGAGCCCGCGTGACTCCAGCTGTCGATTTTCCCAAGCAGCCTCAGAATGCCTGCGGGATCGAGCATCTGGAGGAGGCCGAAGATGCAGATGACGTCGAAGCTCTGAACGGGTGGATGAAATTCATCAAAGGAACATTGATGAGTTTCGATGAGATGACCGGAAGCTTCGGATCGTGCCTGGAGGATCTCGAGAGCCTGGGCCGATGGGTCAATTCCAAGAACACGGTGAGCTCGAGCCGCCGCCGCGAGACTGTTTCGTCCCGTTCCGCAGCCGATATCAAGCATCAGGGCGTGGCGGGGGAATCGAGGCTCGAAATCAAGAAGGATTTCCTCGGCGCACTCCCCGAAGAGATCCGGGCTTTTCCGGTAGGCCAGATCATAGTCTTCCATCTGCCAAGCATAGCGGGAGCGCATGCGGTTCTGCTAGTATCTGCTCCCGGAATGCCCGGAAAAAGGGGCGGCGGAGACAAAGGACGATTCGATGCGAGGAATTATTCTGGCCGGAGGTTCCGGCACACGACTTCATCCGGTGACGCGGGTCAGCAGCAAACAGCTGTTGCCCGTGTATGACAAGCCCATGATCTACTACCCGCTTTCTCTGCTGATGATGGCGGGGATCCGGGAGATCCTGATCATCTCCACGCCCAGGGATCTGCCCGACTACCGAGATCTGCTCGGAGATGGGGGAGAACTTGGTCTAGGATTCTCCTACTGTGAACAGCCCAGCCCGGACGGCCTGGCTCAGGCCTTCATCCTCGGTCGTGATTTCATCGACGGCGAGCCCTCCTGCCTGGTGCTGGGGGACAATATCCTCTACGGTTCCGGCCTGCAGAAGATGCTCCAGGATTGCGCGTCGCTCTCAGATGGCGCCCGGGTCTTCGGCTATCTCGTGCGGGATCCCGAAAGATATGGAGTCGTTGAGTTCGACGAGTCCGGGAAGGCCTTGAGCCTGGAGGAAAAACCTGCGAAACCGAAGAGTCGTTTTGCCGTTCCGGGCCTCTATTTTTACGGACCCGATGTCTGCGACTATGCAGCGGCGCTCAAACCCTCGGCCCGGGGAGAACTGGAGATCACCGATCTCAATCGGATCTACCTGGAACAGGGACGGCTCAGCGTGGAGATTCTTCGTCGGGGTTATGCCTGGCTGGATGCCGGAACCCACGAGAGCCTGCTTGAGGCCTCCAATTTCGTCCAGGCGATCGAAAACCGCCAGGCTCTGAAAATCGGATGCATTGAGGAGATTGCCTGGCGCCAGGGCTGGGTCGATGATGCGGAGCTTCTTGCACTCGCCGAGCGCTCGGGTAAGAGCAGTTACGGGGAGTACCTCCGGGCACTTCCGGAGCATTTCGGAGAGTCTCGATGAAGAAGATCGAGACCCCGATTCCGGGTGTATTCATCCTCGAACCCAGGGTATTCGGCGACCACCGGGGATTTTTCCTCGAGGCCTGGAATCGAAAGACCTTCGAAGATCTGGGCCTGGATTATGATTTTGTGCAGGACAATCATTCGCGCTCCCGCTACGGAGTACTTCGCGGGCTGCATTTCCAAATTTCCAGGCCTCAGGCCAAGCTGGTCCGGGCCCTGTCCGGCAGCGTGTGGGATTGTGTTGTCGATATCAGGCGAGGCAGCCCCACTTTCGGGCAGTATTTCGGGGCGGAGTTGAGTGCTGAAAACAGGCGGATGCTCATGGCGCCGAAGGGCATGGCCCATGGCTTTGTCGTCCTGTCCGAGTTCGCGGAATTCCATTACAAAGTCGACGATTATTATGCGCCTGAAGACGAGGGTTCGATCCTCTTCTCCGATCCGAAGATTGGAATCGAGTGGCCTGTCGACGAAGCTTTCGAGCCGATCCTCAGTGAGAAAGATGCCGCAAGTCCCCTGCTCGAGAGTCTCGATGAAGCACTTCTACCCGTCTTTGATCCAGGAGGAGGCCGCTGATGTCTGTTGTTCACCATCCCCGAAAGATGCTTGTCACCGGCGGCGCCGGTTTCATTGGGTGTAACTTCGTCCGGCAGATCCTCGGAGAGGACCCGGAGCTTGAGATCATCAACCTCGATGCGCTGACCTATGCCGGCCATCGGATCAGCCTGGAGGATGTCGAGAACAGGCACTCTTCCCGCCACCATTTTTTGCAAGGAGATATTCGGGATCGAAAACTGCTGGCTGAGATCTTCGAGCGCCACGAGATCGATACGGTGGTGCATTTCGCCGCCGAATCCCATGTCGATCGTTCAATCGACGGACCCCTGGATTTCATCGAGACCAACGTCATGGGGACGGCTCAGCTCCTGGAGGCGGCGCGCTCGGCCTGGAAGGGCCGTTCGGATGCCCGTTTCCACCATGTCTCGACGGATGAAGTTTTCGGCTCGCTGGACGAGAATGGTTTCTTCACCGAGGAGACGCCCTATGATCCTTCGAGCCCCTACTCGGCGTCGAAGGCTGCTTCGGATCATCTGGTCCGCGCCTGGGCCCGGACCTACGGCATGAACGTCACGATCTCCAACTGTTCGAATAACTATGGTCCCTACCAGTTTCCCGAGAAGCTCATTCCACTGATGATCCGAAATGCGGTCGAAGGCCGGCCCCTCCCGGTGTACGGCGACGGCTCCAATGTCAGAGACTGGCTCTATGTCATCGACCATTGCAGGGCCATCGCCGAGGTCGTCCGGAAGGGCGTCTCCGGGCGGACCTACAACATCGGCGGGCATAACGAGATGAAGAATCTTGAGGTTGTCGAGATCCTCTGCGATACGGTGGACGCGCTCCTGCCCGGCGAAAAGCCCAGGAGGGAGCTGATCACCTTCGTGAAGGATCGGCCCGGCCACGATCAGCGCTACGCCATCGATGCGGGTCGGATCGACCGGGAACTCGGATGGACGCCCTCGGTCGACTTCGAGAAGGGTCTGCGAGAGACCGTCCGATGGTATTTGGACAACGAGGGCTGGTGTCGGGCGGTCACCGAGGAGAACTACGGGGGAGAGCGCCTGGGTCAGGGCTGATCCAGGCCCGGTGAGTCCATGGGATTGCCCCCGAAACCGCTGATCGAAACTCGGATCTCGATCGGGGGTCTGCCTCTGAAGGATCTGGAGACGGAAGCCCGGATTTTCCAGCGAGCGAAACCCGCGATTTTCTGCTACTGCTGGCCTTCGCCGGTCCTGGTATTAGGCTATGCCCAGCCGGTTTCGGATATCGACCTTGAGATCTGCCGCGCACGGCGGATTCCCGTCCTGCGGAGGTCGACGGGAGGAACGGGAGTGCTGCATCACCGCGATCTCTCGTTGAGCCTGGTGCTTCCGGCGGATCATCCCTGGGCCGGGGGAATCACAATTCTCTACGATCGTTTTCTCGAGGTTCTGGAGTCCGGATTAGGGGAGGCCGGGGCCGAGGTCGAGAGGAGGAGGGATCCACCGCCCGGCGGGAGAGAGCGTTCTTCGATCTGTTTCGAGGACCAGTTGGCGGATACCCTGCTGCGGGAGGGAAGGAAGGTCGTCGGTTGTGCCCAGTTGAGGAAGAAGAGCGCGGTCCTGATCCACGCGGCGATCAGCCTGAATCTCGATGTCGAGAGTTACGCCGCGATCTTCCGGGTCTCTCCGGGGCGCATCCGGCGGGGTCTGGCCGAGGCCCTGCCCGGAGCCGACCCCGAGGAGTTGGCCGGCCTCCTCAGCCGCAAGTTGGCGGCGGCGCTGGAGATGGAGACCGGATCCCCGTGTCCATTCGGGGAGCTGCCGCTCAACGCTTTGCGGAAAATGGCCGTTTATCTCCCCTGAAGGCGGAAAAAATGCCTGAACATTCCGTCCCTCTCGCGGAATAAACCCTCTGCTTAGCCTGTTTTTAACGAGGCAACATCGCCTGATGAGCGGGGGAGGCCCGATGGGGTTCCGGTGGCGGTGATTCCTCAACAGTGTGGGAGATGAGATGCCGAAATCAATTGTTTATGAAGCCCGGACCGAGCGCCTCGAGATCCTCGATCTCGAGGGGAAAGTTGATCTCGAGCTGATGCCCGAGGTCGATCAGGAGCTTGCGCTGAAACTCTATCGACACATGATTCGGATGCGCGCCTATGATTCCAAGGCCCTGCGCCTGCAGCGGCAGGGACGGATGGGAACCTGGCCGCCGAGTCTGGGTCAGGAGGCCGTTCAGGCAGCCGTGGGTATGGCCATGGACGAGAAAGACTGGTTGATTCCCTCATTCCGTGAGCCGGGAACGATGATCGCCCACGGGGTGCCGGCCCATTTGATCTATGCCCACTGGGCGGGGGATGAGCGGGGCGCCTGCTACCCGGAGAACATTCGCTGTTTTCCGCCGGCGGTTCCCGTCGGCTCCCAGTGGCAGCACGGCGCCGGCGTCGGACTCTCTCTCAAGTTGAGAAAGGAGAGGGCCGCAGCCGTGGTCTTTGGTGGAGACGGTTCCACTTCCGAGGGTGATTTTCACGAGGGACTCAATGCGGCGGGGGTCTTCAAGGCCAACACGGTCTTTGTCATTCAGAATAACCAGTGGGCGATCTCGGTGCCGCTGAGCCATCAGACCGCGGCGGAGACCCTGGCTCAGAAGGCCCACGCCTACGGGGTTCCGGGAATCCAGGTCGACGGCAACGATGTCTTCGCCATGACCCTGGTCGCCCGGGAAGCCCTTGAACGGGCGCGCTCGGGAGGAGGCCCGACCCTGATTGAGGCCGTGACCTACCGCCTGGGAGATCACACAACCGCCGATGACGCCTCCCGCTACCGGGATGAGGCCGAAGTTTCCTACTGGGAGAAACGAGATCCAATCCGGCGTCTGCGGCTCTACCTTGAATCCGAGGGCCTCTGGGACGAAGCTCAGGAAGAGGATTTTGTGGCTGAGGTCAATCGCTGGGTCGATGAACAGGTGGAGGCTTTCGAATCCATGGCCCCGGCGGATCCGGCTTCGATTTTTGACGACATGTACTCAGAACTCCCGTCAAGGCTGGTGGAACAGCGTGAGCTGCTGCTCGAGGAGGTGTCCCGATGAGCGCTCAGAAGCTCAGTATCGCCCAGGCCGTCCGCGATGCGATGCGCGACGAGATGCGTCTGGATCCCACCGTACTCGTTCTCGGTGAGGATGTGGGGGTTGACGGCGGCGTCTTTCGTGCGACCGAGGGTCTCATCGAGGAATTCGGCGCCGAGCGCGTCATCGACACTCCCCTGGCGGAGTCCGGCATCATCGGTCTCTCGGTTGGTCTGGCTGCGACGGGTTTCCGACCGGTGGCCGAGATGCAGTTCATGGGTTTTGTGTATCCCGCAATCAACCAGATCTTCTCCCATGCGGCCCGGATGAGAAATCGGACGCGGGGAAGGCTCTCGACGCCGATGGTCATTCGTATGCCCTACGGCGGCGGCATCCATCCCCCGGAACATCACTCCGAGAGCTACGAGGCGCTTTTTCTGCATACACCGGGGCTCAAAGTCCTGGTGCCCTCGAATCCCTATGACGCCAAGGGCCTGTTGATCTCGGCGATCCGCAGTGGGGATACGGTGGCCTTCATGGAGCCCAAGCGGATCTACCGCGCCTTCCGTGAGGAGGTGCCCGATGGCGCCTACACGGTGCCGATGGGCAAGGCGGCAATTGCACGGGAGGGATCGGACTGCAGTCTGCTGGCCTGGGGTGCGATGACCCGGGTCTGTCTCGACGCGGCAGAGGCGCTTTCGGCTGAAGGAGTTTCGGCCGAAGTCGTCGATCTGAGGAGCCTCAATCCCCTGGATCGGGAGACGATTTTCGAGTCCGTGTCCAAAACCGGTCGGGCGGTGATTGTCCATGAGGCGCCGCGGACGGCCGGTTTCGGTGCGGAGCTGGCCGCCGACATTTCTGAGCACCTGCTGCTGGAACTGCTGGCGCCGGTGCGGAGGGTCTGCGGATGGGATACCGTTTTCCCGCTTTCGAAGCTCGAGAAACATTACCTTCCCAATCGCGGACGGATTCTTTCGGCGGTCCGCAGCACAATGGAGTTTTGAAATGGCTTTCAGTTTTCTTTTTCCGGATGTGGGCGAGGGACTCCACGAAGCACGAATTGTTGAGTGGCTCGTTGCCGCAGGTGATACGGTGATCGAGGATCAGCCCCTGGTCAAAGTTGAAACCGACAAGGCCGTGGTCGAGATTCCCGCCCCGAGGGCTGGTGCGATCCTGAGGCTTGCGGCAGATGTTGACGCGATCATTCATGTCGGCGAAGAACTGGTGCTCATCGGGGAGGCGGGGGAGAGCCCGGCAGCCGAGGCGCCGGCCTCGACATCCCCCGCTTCGCCCGAGGTTGTGCCTGAATCACAGCCACAGGAGGCGGCGGTGGTCCCTGCGAGGAAGGGTCGCAGACCCCCGGCAACCCCGAAGACGCGCGCGCTTGCCCGCAAGCTGGGAGTCGATCTCTACGGGATTTCAGGCAGCGGCGCCGGTGGTCGGATTACCGATGAGGATGTCCGAAAGGCGGCGGAAGGCGGCGCGCCATCCTCCGAGGATCAGCCGCCGTCGGCGCCCGGGAAGGCATCGACGGCCTTTCACGAGCCGGGCTCCGTCGAGCGGATTCCGATCTCTCACCTCCGAAAGGTTATTGCCGGGGCGATGCGCTCATCGAAACAGATTTCGGCCCACGTGACTCACGTCGACGAGGCCGATGTCACGCCCCTGCTCGAGGCCTACCGAAGCATCAAGCCGCAGATTGAGGCCTCCGGAGACATCAAGTTCTCCCTGCTTCCCTTCTTCGTCAAGGCCCTGGTGCAGGCGCTGAAGGAGTTTCCGATCTTCAACGCCTCGGTGGATGAAGAGGCGGGCGAAATCCTGATCAAGCATTTCTACAACATCGGGATCGCCGTTGATACGCCGGAGGGCCTCATTGTTCCGGTCATCCGGGATGCCGACCGGAAGAATATGGTGGAGATCGCCTCGGAGATCTCCGATCTTGCCGAAAGGGCGCGCAGCCGTTCCCTCACTCTGGACGAGATTCGGGGAGGGAGCTGCACGATCACCAACATCGGTCCCCTCGGCGGGGTTTTTGCAACGCCGATCATCAACCAGCCGGAGCTGGCCATCATCGGCCTGCACACCATCAAGAAACGGCCGGTGGTGATCGAGGACGAAATTGTCATTCGCCAAATGATGTACCTTTCGATATCATTCGACCACCGGTGGATTGACGGGGCGGAGGCAGCCCGCTTCATGAGCGCCTTCGTCCGTCTCGTCTCCAATCCGAGTCTTCTGATGGCGAGGTTGTGATGGTTGTCGGTTCGGTTTCACGGGGATGTCAGGTTGTTGTGATCGGCGGAGGGCCGGGCGGTTACGTCGCAGCGATCCGCCTGGGCCAGATGGGTAAAGATGTCATTCTCGTCGAGAGGGCGCCCCGCCTGGGCGGCATCTGTCTCAACGAGGGCTGTATTCCCTCCAAGGCTCTGATCCACGCGGCGGATCTCGTCCACGAGGTGAAGCAGGCCTCGAATATGGGCATCTCGGTGAGCGAAATCGACCTCGATATGGAGAAGCTCAACGGCTGGAAGAATACGATTGTCGAGCGTTTGACCGGAGGCGTCGCTTTCCTCTGCGAGAAGGCCGGCGTGGAGATTGTGCGTGGCGAGGCGCGTTTTCTCTCGGATCGCAGCCTCTCGGTGGAGGGTGAGCACGGGGTATTCGAAATCGAATTCGAGCAGGCGGTCATCGCAACCGGTTCATCTCCGATGATCCTGCCCGGTTTCGATGTCGACGGCGATCTCGTCATCGGACCCCGCGAAGCCCTGGATCTCAGGGAGGTGCCGGAGCGTCTTGTCGTCATCGGAGCAGGTTATATCGGTCTCGAGCTGGGGACGGTTTTCTCCAAACTCGGCGCCGAGGTGTCGGTGGTGGAATTCCTGCCCTCGATCTTCCCGACCATGGAGCCCGAGGTCGGCAAGGCCATGAAGCGTAGCCTGAAGAAGCTGGGGATCAGGGTCCATCTCGAGCATCGTGCCATGGGCATCGAGCGTGAGGATGGGCAGGCGGTCCTCGTCGCGGCAAAGGGTGAGAAGGAACTGCGACTGTCGGCGGATAAGATTCTCCTGAGTATCGGCAGGGTACCGAATTCATCGGGACTCGGTCTCGAGGAGATCGGTGTTGAGCTGGATGAAAAGGGCTTCATTCGGGCAAACGAGAAGATGCAGACGAACGTGCCCGGAATCTATGCCATCGGCGATGTCGTCGGGGGCGCGCTGCTGGCGCACAAGGCCTACCAGGAGGCCAAGGTGGCGGCCGGGGTGATCTGCGCCGAGAGTGCCGCTTTCGATAACGCGGGCATTCCGGCGGTGGTTTATACGGATCCGGA
>JANTFG010000146.1 GCA_024763555.1 Thermoanaerobaculales bacterium | reverse complement strand
TGAAGAGCCTTGAAAAGCCGACGGTGCGAATCATGCATGATGTATGCGATGCCAAAAGGCACACATTGTGTTACAATCGGAACATGAAATACTTCTCTTGGAATCCGGAGAAGAATGCAACCCTGATTCGAGAAAGGGGTATCTCATTCGAAGAGATCGTATTTCATATCGAGAAGGGAGACGTTCTCGACCTTCTTGAGCATCCAAACCAGGAACGATATCCAGACCAACGGGTGTTCGTGGTCGATGTGGAGGGCTATGCGTACGTAGTTCCCTTTGTCGAAGACGAGGTCGAGGTCTTCCTTAAAACGATTATTCCGAGTCGCAAGGCCACTCGGAAATACCTTGGAGGTGCCAAATGAGCGGGCTCAAGAGAGACGAACGCGAACTCCTCGATTCCGTTGAGGCTGGCGAGTGGCGGACGGTTTCTCACCGTGAGGAAGAAGTATCACGATACCAGGAGTACGCCTCATCAACTTTCAAGAAAGACCGGCGGATCAATATCCGGATTTCTTCGAAAGACCTCAATGCTCTTCAGAAGCGAGCACTTCGTGAAGGCATTCCTTATCAGACCCTTGTTTCGAGCGTACTTCACAAGTTTGTTTCGGGACAATTTACCGAAATCGACGCCTGAAGCCCTGTAAAAAACCCTCGCGGCTGCAATCCGCGTCGGGGCGCAATCATCGACCGCTGGGGGTCCTTGAGGCGGGCGGGCTACGACTTCTGCCTCCCAGCGACACCGTTTTCCGGCGCCGAAATCTGTGGCGGGTCTTACGGTTCCAGAGGCAGGCTCACCCTTCTTCGGAAATGAGATTCGCCTACTTCGCCGCGGAGGCCAGTCCCAGGCTGTACTTGACGTCCTCGTCGTTCCAGGTCACACCGCCACCGAGGAGCACGGAGGAACGCTGATTGAAGAGCGGATCGTCCCAGCCCGCGCTGAGGAAGAGATTCCGGTTGAGATAGTAGCGTCCCTCCAGGCGAAGATGCGGGGTTGAATCCACATCCCGCGACCAGTCATATGCTTCCAGGCTGAGCTGGGCCGTCTTTTTCCAGAGATTGAAACGCTGATCGATGCCGACGCCGCCCTCGGATTCGAAAAGCCCGGCGCGGATCATCGTGTTTTCAAAGAGCCGGTAGCCGATCTGGGCATTGAAGAGAAGCTTGTCCGGTTCAATTTTGGTTTCGTCCCTGCGCGTGGTGCTGGTCGTTCCGTCGGGAAGGGTGGTTGTTTCGATATAACTCTGGTGCCGGGTCTTTCCAAAGGGGGAGCTGACGCCCTCGACCCGGAAGAAGCGGGCATCCGTCGTCCACAGGTCAAAGCCCATGAAGGTGCGGCTGTCGGAGACCCCCGGGAGGCTCTCCCCCCTCACGACCATGTCGAGACGGAATTTTCGGACGCGGCCCATCGTGTCTTCCAGGGTGTGGACCCCGTCGGAGATGGAATTGAGGGTTGTGTTGAGGTTGTCGACGGTCTCTTCGTCGTTGACCAGTTTGCCGATGGAACCTTCGCCCTTCGCGATCTTCGTCGTGATTGAGTTGAGGTTGTCGGCGGAAGTCTCCAGTTTGGCCGAGAGGGTCTTGATGTTCTCCAGGGATCCGTGGAGATTCTCCCGATTTTCGCCGACGACGCCGGAAAGCTGATCGGCCAGCTTGTTGATCTTCTCGGAAATGACCGGCAGCTGATCACGAAGGGTGGCCGAGAACTCCCGGAAATTCTCCGTCGTGGCGTTGACATTCTGCTGGTTGCTCTCGATCAGGACCTTGAGGGTGGCGGTCAGATCCCGGATATTGTCGACAATCTCGGTGATTTTCTCGGCTCCCGAGTCGCCACCGATCGATTTTCTCAGCGCCGCGGTCACCTCCTTGACGTCGCCCCCGATCTCGGTCGCAATCTTCAAGACATCGTCAATCGAGGGTGGGACGGCGCCTGCCAGGAGACTGCCCGGGGGCAGGGGAGCGGCGTTGAGGGGGCCGGGTGAGACTTCAACGTATTTGTCGCCCAGTATTCCCATGTTGACCACGGAAGCCGAGGCGCCCTCGTGAAGCTCAACTGCCGGATCAAGTGCGAGGTCCAGCAGGGCCATCCCCTTTTCAAGGCGGATTGCGGCCACCTGGCCGACTCGGACACCGGCGATCCGGACGGGCGCCTTGAGGTCGATGCCCGCAGCGGAAGAGAACTGCGCCTGGTAGGTCTTCTGTTGTCCGCCGCCGAGACTGAGCTGATCGATTCGGATAATGAAGATTCCGAGAATGATCAGGGCAATGAGAAGAAAGAGACCGATTTTTGCCGTAGCGCTCATAGCGCGTCCTCCTCGCCTTCAGGGAGCTTTCCTTCAAGGAAGGCCCGGACCCAGGGAAGATCGGAACGTCTGAAGTTCTCCGGATCCGTATCGATGAGAAATTTCCCCTGACGGAGCATGGCGATCCGGTCGGCGATCCGGAAGGCCAGCATCATGTCGTGGGTAATGGTAATAACCGTGACGCCGAGTTCCCGGCGCAGATGGTCGATGACCCGACCGATCGCCGCGGTATTGACGGGATCGAGGCCGGTCGTGGGTTCGTCAAAAAAAAGAATCTCGGGTTCAAGGGCGATGGCGCGGGCGAATCCGACACGCCTCCGCATTCCACCCGAGAGTTCGGCCGGACGACGGTCCTCGATGCCCTCAAGGCGAACCAGACTGAGGCATTGACTCACCCTTTCGGCGATTTCCCTGGTCTTTCGGCGGGTATGTCTTCGGATCGGGAAGGCAATATTCTCGAAGACCGTCATCGAGTCGAAAAGGGCGCCTTCCTGGAAGGACATGCCGCATTTCTTCCGGATCTCAATGGACTCCGAAGGCGAGGCCGTTTTCAGGTCGATACCCTGGATCAGGACCCGGCCGGCATCCGGACTCATCAGGCCGATGAGATGTTTCAACAGGACGGTCTTGCCTTCTCCGGAAGCGCCGACGACCACCAGGGATTCACCTGCGGCCACTGAAAAGCAAAGCTCATCGAGGACATGGCGAGCATCGAAGATTTTAAGGAGAGACTCAACGCGGATCTCTTCCGCGGCCCCAGATGTGACTGGCATGGTGTTCTCAGCACCCATCAGAAGAGCACCTTCGTCAGGAAGAAATCAGAGAGCAGAATATAGAGCGAACCCGTGACGACCGCTGCTGTCGTGGATCGACCTACACCCTCGGCGCCTCCGGTCGTGAAATAGCCCTTGGCGCAGCCTGTGCCTGCGAGGATCATGCCGAAAAATGCCGCCTTGATCAGCCCGGAAGTGATGTCGTTGATTTCGAGATACTGGAAGGTCTTCTCCCAGTAGGTGAAGGTATTGGCGTGAAAGAGGCCGGCGGCAACCATCCATCCGCCGACGATCCCGATTCCATCGCCGATCAGCGTCAGCAGCGGCAGCATCAGGATGGAGGCGAGGACGCGCGGGACGACGAGATACTGCACCGGCGGCGTTGCCATGGTGTAGAGGGCGTCGATCTGTTCCGTGACCCTCATGGTACCCAGCTCGGCGGCCATGGCTGAGCCGACACGACCTGCGGCCATCAACCCGGTGAGGACCGGGGCCAATTCCCGGGTCAGGGAGAGCGCGACGACTGAGCCGACGAAGCCCTCGGCATGGAAGCGCTGGAATCCCTGGTAGGTCTGGAGCGCCAGTACCATACCGGTAAAGAGGCAGGTCAGGAAGATGACGGGGATGGAATCCCAACCGACCCGGACCATCTGGCGGAACCACTCCCGGACATCCCAGGGCGGTCTGAAGAGCCAGTAGGCCGCCTGGAAAAGCAGGACAAAGAACCGACCGAGTTCCTCGAAGGCCTCCAAGGCGAAAGTACCGATGATTTCAAGCCACCTGATTGGGTTCATGAGGGTCCTTCCTAGAAGTTGGGTGCTTCGATGTCATCGTGCTGGATATCCCGGTTCTCAAAACGGGTAAAGCGATCGAGGAAGACCAGGGGAATATCTCCAGTGGGACCATTTCTCTGTTTGGCGATGATGACCTCTGCCTCGGTATTATCCCGCTCCTGGTCGTAATAACCTGGGCGGACGATGAACATCACGACATCGGCGTCCTGCTCGATGCTCCCGCTTTCCCTGAGATCCGAAAGCTGGGGTCGACGGTCCGAGCCTCTCTGTTCGGGGCGCCGGGAGAGCTGGGAGAGCACCAGCATCGGGACTCCCAGTTCTTTGGCCACGCCCTTGAGACCACGGGAGATCGCGGAGACCTCCTCGTTCCGGTTGGAGACCCGATCCGGGCCCGCCATCAGCTGCATGTAGTCGACCATTACCAGGTCGAGGCCGTGTTCCTGCTTGAGACGGCGGGCCTTGGCCGAAAGCTCGACGACGGTGATGCCGGGCGTATCATCGATCCAGAGATCGGCTGCCTTGATCTCCTCGGCAACCCGGCTGATCTCGGGCCAGTCCGTCTTGGCGAGATACCCGGTTGAGAGTTTCTTCTGGTCGATCCTGGCTTCCGCCGAAATGATCCTCCGGATCAGCTGGTGGGAGGACATTTCCAGCGAGAAGATTGCCACCTTCTTCTTGGCCCGAAGGGCCGCGTGGGTGCAGATATTGACGGCCAGGGAGGTCTTGCCCATCGAAGGGCGGGCGGCGAGAATGACGAGGTCCGAATTCTGAAGTCCCCCGGTCATGTCGTTGAGGCGGTAGATTCCGGTGTCGACGCCGGTCAAAACCTCGGTACGATTACTGGCCTTCTCCAGATGATCGAGTTCCTCAGAGGTCAATTTCGCAGCCGAAACCAGGCCGCCACCCAGGGTTCCTTCGGCGATCTTATACACGGCCTGCTGAGCCTTTTCGACGGCTTCCCTGGCTTCCCCTTTGTCGACGGAACAGGTGTCGAGAATGTTCCTGGCGGTCTGCATCAGCCGCCTCTTGACGGCCTTGTCGAAGACGATGTCGGCATAGTGCCGAACATTGCCCAGGTCGGGGAAGGCGTCGACCAGACCGGAAACAGCGACCGGGCCGCCGACTCGTTCGAGGAGGCTCTCCTCCCGGAGGTGATTAGTGACGGTCAGCAGATCAGCCGCCTGGCCTCTTTCCTGGAGGGTCAGACAGGCGCCGTAGACGATCCGGTGCTGGTCCAGGTAGAAGTCGTCCTCCTGGAGGATCTCCATGACGTTGAGCAGGGAGACCGGATCGACGAGAATTGCGCCCAGAACAGCGCGTTCGGCTTCGAGATCAGCCGGGGGGCGCTGTCCGGAAACGACGGGAGATGCCTGCGGACCTGCCATAGACTGCCTATGGTACATCAAGACGCAGCGGATTCGGCCTTCTATCCCCGGAATATCTGATTCCCCGGCAAATGAGCCGGTCTCTTGCCCATCCGGGTGTCACCGAGTTCATGGCTCTACAGGTTGGGCGGAAACTCTATCGCGAAGACATCCCGATATTCGTAGGATGTAGGTTTGGAAAGCGGAGTCAGTCCAGGGTGTTCGACATTGTGCCGGGCTGAGGTGAAAAAGGGGTAAACGGTGTTTCGCCGGCTGCTGAACCTTTCAGGATAGCGAAAGAACCTGTAGAGTTTGTCGGTATATTCTCGGATTCTGGTATAGACTTGCCCAATGAAGATGCCGTGTTCTTTTTCGACTTTCCCGGATGACCGTGGCCTGGACAGATCTTCTGATGGTCAAGGTTCTCGTAAAGCCTATGAGCCTCCCGATGTTGCCTGGGAGGAAGCTCTTGATGAGCCGACCCTGGCGGCCGCCTGCGGCAAGACAAACCCTGGAGCAGGCGCCAGCTGTGCTGCTTCTCCTGCAAGTTGAGCATCATGGCCCTGCGTTACGGATCCGGGCTTGCATGGCAGCTCCTTTCTGATGAGGTCATCATCGTCGATCTCGAAACGAAGAAGGTGCTCGGTCTCAACCCTGTTGGAAGCCTGGTGTGGTCTCTGCTGGAGACACATCGGACGCCTGCAATTGTTGAAGAAATCATCAGGCATTACGGCATTGATCCTGAAACCGCTGAACGAGATGTCTCTGCTTTCATCGAGAAAATGTCCGACAGGGGCCTCCTGGAGAAGTCCGGGTGAAAATCAGTCCTGAGAGCCGATTTGTCGACTTCAAGACCCGGGCGCTGCAGGCGGAAGTTCCTCTGACCGCATACCTTGAACTGAGCTACCGATGTACCCAGCGCTGCGTCTTCTGTTATAACTCCCGCCACCACGATCTCCAGGCCCTGTCGACGGAGGAATGGGAGAAAATCCTGGATGATCTTCGGGAACTGGGCACCCTTTTCGTGTGTCTGACCGGAGGGGAGCCGATGCTCCACGAGGGTTTTTACGAAATTGCCAGAGCGGTTCGGGAGCGCCATATGGCATTGCGGATCCTGAGCAACGGCAGTTTGATCGATGATGAGATGGCCGACGTTCTCGCCGAGTTGAAGCCCTTCATGGTGGAATTGTCTCTGCATGGCGCCTCTGCAGGCACTCACGATGCGACAACTTCCACACGAGGGTCTTTCTCGAAGCTCTGGGCGGCGGTCGAAGCGCTCAGGATTCGAAATGTACCGCTTCTGTTGAAAACCCCTCTCACGAGGTTAAACGAAGCCGAAATCCGAAATATCTGTGCCCTGGCGCAGGAGTATGGGATTCCACACAGTGTCGATTCTCATCTCACGCCGACTGATGCCGGGGACTGTTCTCCACTGAGTCTTGAGGCTTCTTCAGATGGAATCGCGGCCTGGACAAAGCTCCTGGAACATGCCGGCGGCGATCCGAAGGTCCACCGTTTCCCCGGCGGCGCCAACTGCGGGCTTGGCAGACTGACCCTTGCGGTTGATCCCGAAGGCTGGGTGTATCCCTGTATTGGATGGCGGCATTCATCGATGGGAAATGTCCGTCAAAAAGGTCTGGTCGAACTTTGGCCTGAATCTCGAGTCCGGAAGACAGCAGCGGCTCTCGCCGATGAGGTCAATGAATGGCTGCTCGGTCTTGGAGATCCAAAGTCAAGCGGGTGGTACTGCCCGGCAGAGGTCATGCTCCGCCTGGGGACCCCCTTTGAAGGTCCACAATGAGCCCGAAAGCTCGTGGCCGACTTTCGGAGAATTGCAGGGGAAGATTGAGAGCTGTCGTTGCCGGGATTCCATTTTTCATCGGGCCTGTCGAAATGCTGTCAGCCGATGAAATCGCTGTGTTGGATGAACTCTCGCTCCAATCCAGCGGGAAAGCTCTGGAACATCAGGCCTTTCAGCTCACGCTCAAACATCAATCGCCATGGCCTGCCGAGGAAGGCAGGCCTGCCGGTGGGGCGGCAGCCCGGATCACGACATCCCAGGGCAATCTTCTGATCCACCATCACGATTTTTCTGCGTCTCTTGATATTCATCAAGGTCGAGGCATCCTCACGCGGGAAACACCGCTTGGATTTCCGCTCGAGATCTGTCTTCGAACAGCCCTGTGTGGCCTGCTGCCCTTGAACGGCGGCCTTGCTCTGCACGCTGCCGGCCTGATTGTCGATGGCAGGGGCCTCGTCTTCTTTGGACCCTCCGGGGCCGGGAAGACAACGCTGGCGATGAGTACGCCATTCCCCGTCCTCTCGGATGAGTTGGTTGCGCTTTCCGGTTCTCCGGTGAGACTTCATTCGACAGGTTTCTGGGGTGAGATGGGCAAGGGAGAGTCCGGACGGAACAGGGATGTTCCCTTGATCGCACTCATCGAACTCGAAAAATCTGATCAGTTTTTCCTGAAGCCTCTCCCACATGCGGAAAGACTGGCCAGACTGATCAGAGTCATGGTTCTGCCTCTCGAAACAACCCTGTGGAAATCCGGGATTCAGACTCTTGCTCTGATGATCACTCAGATCCCGGTCTGGCGCATGGGCTGGTCTGCGAAGAATCCGCCTGGGTCTGAGCTGGAGGCATTCGTCAGGAAGTTGAAGGCAGGCTCATGAAGGGTGTTCAGTGTTCCCAGAGCCGCGATGGAAAAGCCCCATCGATTTTCGGGCCCTTGTGTTGTAATATGATTTTTGTGATGAACCCCGTCTTCATGCAACTTTGGGGCAGAGTTGAGTCCTGTTGTCAACCGGGAGTTTCTGTGTGGAGTATTCCTCTCTGCTCAGGGGCGGGATCGTCATAAAATTCGGGGTGACTTTAATGACACTTCTCGGATGGAGCTAACAATGCACGGTTTCCTTAATTTGAAAATTGGATTGCTCGCAACGATCATTCTGTGTATCGGTTTGTTTGTTCTGGCGCCGGCGGTCTTGATGGCGGCCTGCGACACCACCGTGCTTTCCAGTCCGACCATCTCGGTTGATACGACTTGGACAACAGCGGGCAGCCCATATCTCGTCAATGGAACAATGACCATCAGCTCAGGGGTGACGTTGACGATTGACGCGGGTGTGATCGTTAAATTTCAGACGAATGCGGTCCTGAATGTGGATGGAGGACTGCGTACAGCCGGAGCATCAGGAAGCCCGGTCATTCTGACTTCGATCAATGACGACACGGCGTGCGGCGCCTCTCCGGGAAGTAATGGGAGCCCTGCTTCAGACGACTGGGATCGGATATCCATTTCATCGACCGGCAACCTTGATGCCTCGTGGACCGAGACGCGATACGCCCAGACGGCCTTTGCGCTCAATACACCCGGCGCGGTAACGATGAGTGACTGCACCATCATGAGCAGCGGACTGGCCATGGAGATCGACAGCGGCAGCCAGGCGGTCACGGTCACTCGACTCAGCTCAACTGATGCATCCATCGAAATCAAGGGTACATCGGAACCGAGTTTCACCGATCTCAATCTTCTTCGAAGTCAGGTTTACATAGCGGGTAACAGCGCTCCGGCATTCAGCGGCGGTACCTGGGATGGTGACACAACGATTCCGGATGCCGGGGG
>JANTFG010000145.1 GCA_024763555.1 Thermoanaerobaculales bacterium | reverse complement strand
GGCGATTCTTGCGAGAGGATGTGTTCATGTCCCCGGGTTGGGCCGGAACAGAGCCCCAAACCGGAGCAGGAGCAGGGAGCCGAAACCGGGGCCGGAGCCTGGGCGGCCGTGGTTCTCTGATCGGAGTGCGTGAGACGGGTGCCGGAACCGATCTTCTTCCCGGAAAGGGGTGCGGTGCCAGTCAGATTCTCCCCCTCCGGGATACTCGCGCAGAACGGGGAGAACTCGCTCCCGGATAAACGCCCGGGATCGGAGCTCCGTAGAAGATCCAAGAGAAAGGAGTCGAATCATGGTGACCTTCTTTGAACGCAGTCCGCGTACCGTCTCGAATTCCTCGAGGCCCACCACGGCCTTCATCGGCGCGTCCTGGAGCGCCCTCTTCGTCGGTGCAATCGCCTATGTCGTCGGTCTCTGGAACGCGACGATGGCCATGTCGGAAAAGGGCTACTACCTGACAATTCTCCTCTTCGGGCTTTTCTCCTCAGTTTCACTCCAGAAGGCCGTCCGGGACCGGATGGAGGGAATCCCCGTGACCCCGATTTATTACGGGATCAGCTGGCTCGCCGTCTGTCTCTCCCTGCTTCTGCTCACCGTCGGGCTCTGGCATGCCGAGATGATGCCATCGGAAAAGGGCTTTTACGCGATGTCCTTCGTGCTGAGCGTCTTTGCCGCCGTTGCGGTTCAGAAGAACGTTCGCGACGTCGCTGTAGCCGACGGCAAGGCAGCCTCCGCCGCGCTCGACTGACTCTTCATTCCGGATCAGAAACGCAGGCCCCCGATCTTCGGGGGCTTTTTCGTTCAGGAGTCGGGATCACGATCATGGGGTATTCCGGAGCCGGAACGCGCATCCGTAGCGGCACTCCGGGGCTGATGCCGGAGCGGGATACCTGAGCAATGGAGTAAGTTAAAACCGGAGGAGATGTGGGGGAGGGCCCCGCGGGAAAATGGAAACCCGTCGCAGGCCACTCCCCGCCGCTGATGCAACAAGCACCAAATCATCGCTCGGACCCGCTCGAAGAGTACAACGGCCCTTGCGGCATTTTGACGATCAACCATCCCGGTATGCGGCAGGAGCAGGAGCCGGAGCAGGAGCCGGAACCGATTCCGGAGCCGAGTCCCTCGCCCGAGGTGCGAAGCTGAGCTGACGGAGTCTCACCCGAAGTAATCGGAACATTCCACGACCGCATATGTTCGGCCACGGCATCAAAGCTCCGATTTCAGAAACTGCCACCTACGATAAGCGATACGGCCGGATGAGATAAGCCAAGAGTGGAGGTATGTCCTTTAGTATTCTGTGCTTTCTTGAAGCTACCTGGGAGTAAAGAGTCTGATGCAGATAGACTGTGAGAATCGCTCAATCTCAGGTATAATCTTGGACCCAAACCAAGGGAGGAACTATGAACGCCCTCAAGACCATGTGCATGTTGCTATCAGTGTTGAGTATCGCGGCGATCGGAAGCGCTAATGAAATCTCCAACCCGAACTTCGACACTGACCTCAGCGGGTGGGACAACCCCTATGCCCGGCCGGCCGTCTGGGATAGCCGCGATTTTGCCGATTCTCCGAGTTCGGGTTCGGCTTTGCTGACCGAGCCGGACGGCAACGGTGCCGCCTTCGCGATTCTCCTCCAATGCCTGCCGGTTACCGAGGGGGCGGAACTTGAGGGCTCTGCTCAGGTCTACCAGTCCAGCGGACAATCCTGCGGCGACGGACATGGGCTTTTCTGGTACCGGTACCACGATACCACGGATTGTACCGGAAGCCAGGTTGGTTCCCTCAGGTTCAGTTCGTATTCGCAGGTCTGGGACGCCTGGGCCGAGACCTCTATCAACGAAACCGTACCCGCCCACGCACAGAGCGCCGAATTCTATCTCGCGGTAATCTGTCAAGACGCCGGGCAGAGCCTTTCGGTACATTTCGACAACGTCGTGGTGATCGTCGACTCGATGGCGATCTTCGAAGACGGTTTCGAATCCAGCGATCTCAGCGGCTGGTCGAGTTCCGTTCCCTGATCCGGCTTGGTGAGCAGCTCTTGTAGCAAAGCCACAACCAAGAGGCGCAATGACTCTGGACTCGTCGCTCTACTTTGCATCGAATGTGTCGCCGAGTGTCGCCCAATCGGTTTCCTGAGTTGGTGCTGCTGCTCTCTCCGTACGAACGTCTCAATATCAACGAAATTTCCAGTCGGGTGGTATCGAAAACCGACAGTGTTGTGGTCGACGTTTTTGTTACGGCCCCCCGACAAGCGAGCGCCAACAATGGAGTGTAGCGGCAAGGACTTTCAAGGGGTGTAGCCCTACTGGGTCCAGGCCGAGGTGTCACCGGTTTCAAAGCCATCCGAGAAGATTTCGGCATCTTCAATAACAGTCAATGTGTGCTCGTCTGATCCTCCACAAGCAGAGCTGTTTGTGACTTCCACCGAGTAGACGGTCGTTTGCGTCGGGCTGACCTCGATCTGTCGGGTGGTTTCGGAACCCGGAGTCCACAGATAACTCGAGTAGCCGGCGCCCGCATCAAGTGTCGCGTGTTGCCCAAGGTAGATTTCGTCCGGACCCGCGATGGTTGGTGATGGGTTCGAGTGCACTGTAACGCTGTGTTCGTCCACGCCTTCGCAATTGTAGCCGTTGGTCACCGTGACTCCGAAGGTGCTTGATGCGCTGAGCGTCGCACTAATCTGCCGGGTGGTTTCTCCCTTTGGCGTCCAGAGATAACTCGAGTAGCCGGCGCCGGCGTCGAGAGTAAACGACTCCCCGTTGCAAACGTCACTGGGCCCCGTGATTGTTGGCGAGGGCTGCTGATAGACCATTAAATTGTGGGTGTCCGAGCCCTCGCAACCGTCAAAGGTCGTCGCGATACAGCTGTAGAGCGTCGTGGTCGTCGGATTGACCGTGATGACGCGTGTCGTCTCCCCGCCGGGACTCCATTTGTACACCTTGAAGCCCTCGCCGCAATCAAGCTCTGCGGTATCTCCAGGGCACATCGTCAAGGGAGATTCTTGAGCTGAGGAAGGAGCCGATGGCCGCTGCAAGTATGGGACTTTCCATGCCCTCCGGCGATTCCTTCCGGCAATCCGGGTAACGACGGGGCGATCAGGCTTCACGTGACTCAAGAGACCGGCGGTTTTTCGCTAAGGAGTGTCCCCTGAAATCTCCCCTGAAATCAGCCCAGGGGCAGGGAGCCGGGGATTGCTTCGCTCTGTCGTGGTTCATCATTGGGGCGATCAGCCACGAAGGCCCGGAAACAGCGGTAGGATTGGCTTGATGGAGAAGAGATAATTACGATCATTCAAGCAGCGACAAGCCAGTGTTGTCTTGCTTGTCCCCGGGACTTGTTCCTGGACGGCGATCTTCCGGTGGTAGTATTGTGTGGATGGAAAAGAAAGAAATACCGAGTGCCATTCTGCTCCTGTTGCTTATTGTGCCATTGATCGCTTGGGCGGGTTCAGATGAGGAGCTTCCTGCCGTCGGATCCGTCGTCGAGGCCTACGAAGAAGATCTCGCCGAAGTCTGCGCCGAGGGATCTCTCAGGGAACAGAGCGTGGCCCTTGTGAGACTGGCGGCAATCGCGTCACCCCGTTTTGATCGATGTCTTGAAAAAATCGAAACCCACCTTAAGGATCCCTATAGTCTCATCGATGCCTGTCGGGCTATCGAATTGATGAGAGACGAGAGCCCGGCGGCGCACCGTATCGTCTTGAAGTCTCTATGGTCAGTCGAACCCGATCTGGCAGAGGCGGCGTCCCGAGCCGCCCAGAAACTAAGTTTCTCCGACCTCTGGGATTCGGTGACTCCGCCCGCCTTTTGGACCGGGGCGCTGGGTCGTGGGGTCTCGGGGACGATGCTCCAGCGGGTGACTGGTATAGCCGAGGCGACGCCATGGCGAGATCCGGCATGGCGCGGCCTGCCCCTCGGTGTCCGAATTGATATTCTGGCCCGTGCAGGCAGTGCCGAAGCCGTGGAAAATCTCCATCGCCTGGTTCGGAAATCCACCAAGACCCCCTGGGTACGAGTCTGGAGACTCTCCCCGGTAGAGCCGTCGGAACGGGTCGACCGCCACACTCTTGAGGAGACCCTCCGGTCGGAGGATCCACTGTGGAAAAACTGGGCGACGGAGTCCCTTGCCCGCCTCGGGGATATCTCTTTCCTTCCTCAACACCTGGAGAGTTGGGATAGCGAGAGATGCCAGGCCCTGGGCAGGGGAGTCGGTCACACAAACTCCAGGGAACTCATGCTGGACTTCATTTCCAGGCTTCCGGCGCCGGCTTCCGCCGTGCACTGCGGATCGGTCGTTTTTGCCCTGCTCGGGGAGGAGGATCTCTATCGCTTGCTGGAGAAGGACCCCGCGCGCTGGATCTGTCCCATTGAAAAAGAACTTTTCAAGCGGAAAAAACCACTCTCACTGGATCAACTCAGGGGAGTGGCTGCGCTCCCGAGCGGCAAGAGGATGAAGCGACCCGAGGCGCCGTCCTCACACTGGATCTTGGCGGAGATTGGGGCCATCCTGCGAGAGGAGAATCTGAAGGAACTGATGAACCTGATCGAGAACTCCGCCGACGGGAGTCGTCAGAGTGGAGCGGTTCTCGAAGACTTACTCTATCAGCTGCATCGCCATCCCTCCATGGTTTCACGATTTTCTACACGGCAACGCCGAAGGTGTCGAGGCATACTGCGGCGATGGTACGCAGCGTGCCCCCTGGACTCGAAACTCCGTGGAAGCGCCATTCGGGGCTGGGGGCCGCCTCTTGCCACCCTCGCGCTTTTTGATTCGCCCGAACAGCGGGAAGAGTTGTGGAATGCGTGGATTGTACAAGCCGAACCCCTGAAGGACTGGCAGAAAATCGCTCTCCTGATGGGAGGTCGGGACGGTTATGCGGGCGCCCTGCGGCAGGTGTTGGCAAGGAATAGCTGGTCGGCAGTGATACCGGGAAATGTTCGGGAGGTAATCGGGACGCTGGTCGCGCCATATGCTTCCACAGGCTGGAGATGGAAATGGGATTGCGGTGCGGAAACGCTCCCTCTGGTATCCTACATCAGGACTCTTCCCATTCCACGATTGCGGGCGATCAGGCAAAAGTTCTCTGATGACCTTGCCGATTTCACACCCGATGGGAGTCTGGTTCGGCTTGCGGCGGCTTTTCTCAAGCATCGATTCGGGTCTGGGGTCCTGTGTCGAAGCAGGTTGTCCGAGTTGACAGACGGCGATTTCCCGCGTGACATCGCCTTTCAGGCAGAGATCGTACTCCGGTCGATGTGTGATGGGTGTGAGCTTCCGGACCTCCTGCCGCCTCCGCCGGTTTCGGAACGGGCAGTAAGTCAGGTAGAAAGACTCTTCGAAAAGGCTCGCGCTCAACATCTCGAGCAGGTGGTCGGTGCCCTGCTGAATCCGACAGAAACTCTACAGGGAAGCTACTGCATCGAGCCGCCCGATCCGACCTATGGACACTTCTATCGATCACAGAGCCCGACGGGTGTCCTGCTTCGAAAATGTTCTCCCGACGAACTTCCCCTGCTGCAGCGCCTGCTGAAGGATGCTCGGCCTCTTGTTCGCCGGGAAGCGGAATGGGCCATATGGAAGAGGCTCCGCGATCCCGCGATTGCCGCGGGCTGGGCCAGGGAATACGACAACGCCTCCGCCGAAGACAAGCCGGTGTTGCTGGAGCTTCTGCTGGAAGCCGGACGGCCTGAGGACATCGGCAGGATCACTGAGGCTCTAGCCCGTCCTTCGCACCCGGACCTCGAAAAACACGGTTTTTTGCATTTTTTGAGCCCTAAGTCCTTTGTTTGGGGTCAAAATTTGTAAAAACGCGAATGTAGTTACTGCTAAATATTTAAGGCTTGATAGAAAATATTTTCCTGATACAATCTCCCCATGTATTTGGCACGCAAGACCACTCCGACGACGCCCGTACTCCAATTGCTGAGATCATATAGAAATGCAGATAATAAGCCTCGCCATGAGGTCATAATTTCCCTTGGGGATCTTCCGATCCCCCGGGAAGACTTTAAAGCTGTGTCAAAGGAATTAGATAGGATCATCAGTGGTCAACAGTCACTTTTTGGTGCGGATGATCAGATACAGCAGTGGGCAGAATATATTTACGAGGCGCTTCGGAAAAGCGGTCATCTGGATAAACTCTTTGAACCGTCGGAATTTGAAGAACTCATTGAAGTTATCCCGACAGAGATCGAGCATGAAGACGCCCGTTCTCTTGGTCCGGAGCTTGCTGCACTCCAGGCATGGAAGGATCTTGATATGGAGTCGGTTCTAAAGAGTCTCCGGTTTTCCCAGACGCAGATCAGAGATACCGCAATTTCCGTCATCAATCGGCTCTGTGACCCGGTGTCAGAGCATGCTCTTCCCGAATGGCTGAAGACCTCGTCTTTAGGCGATATGTGGAAGGAAAATCTCGATGAGCTTGGCGACGACCGTTTCTACAGGATCTCGGACGCTCTGCTTCGCATCAAGGACTCCTTAGAAGAGAAGCTGGCTGAGAAAGAAAAGAATGTTTTCAATCTCGAACGAAGCATCTATCTCTATGATATGACGAATACATACTTTGAGGGCAATATGCTCCACAATCCAGCGGCGAAGAGGGGCGCCTCCAAAGAGAAACGCTTCGATGCGCCTTTAGTATCTGTCGGCCTGGTCCTGGACGAAAACGGTTTTGTGCTCCGGCACAGCACTCTGCCCGGCAATATCTATGAAGGGCATACCCTGCTTGATACGATCCATGCTCTGGATTCCGGAACCGGCGACGAGAATCCCCTCATCGTCATGGACGCCGGCTTTTCTTCGGCAGAGAATCTGGCCACTCTTCGTGCCGAAGGATATGACTATCTGACCGTTGCGAAGAGAATCACCAGATTGGCCTACGACGAGGAGTTCGCAAATCTTCAGAGTTTCACAAAGATCGAAGGTCGAGATCAATTCTCCAGATCTTCAAGGAAAGATGTCTTTGTGAAATCTTTGAAAACCGAAGAGGAAACGATTCTCTGCGTGTACTCCAAAGATCGTGAGAGCAAAGAAATGGCCATGATCGAAAGGGTCGAATCCCGCCTCATTGCAGATCTGGAGAAGCTCAAAAAAAGTATCGAGTCCGGCAGAATCAAGGACAGAGACAAGATCAAGCAGAGGATCGGCCGGATCAGGCAGCGGCGATCAAGGGTAGCAAAATACTACGGGATCGATTTCGATTCTGACGAACAAAGCCTCGAGTGGACCCGAGATGAAGAAAAGTACAACCGTGAAGTAATCGCCACCGGGGGGTACATCATTCGTACGAACCGGGAAAATCTCGAAGACGACGATATCTGGAAAATCTACATCCTCCTAACCAAGGTCGAGGCTGGTTTCAGAACTCTGAAGAGCGACCTCGGCCTGAGACCGATCTACCATCATTTAGAAAGACGCTCAGACGGCCATATCTTCATCACAATCCTCGCTTACCGTCTCCTGCGAGCCATCGAATTCAGGCTCCAACATGCCGGGCTTCATGCGTCCTGGACAACCATCAAGAGAGCCCTGAGCACACATGCCTACGTCAGCCTGATTATTCCCAGCAAGAACGGGAATACCTACAAAATCCGGAAGGCTGGCCGCCCCAACCCGATGCAAGCCGATATCTACAGGAAACTGGGCGTCAATCTCAGCTCTCTCCCTTCCTCCAGGACGATCAGCAGAAACTGACGCTGAAGTCTCCTGCCACCTCTCCTTCAACGCTTTTGACACTTTTTGTAGTTACTTAGAAAAATGCTGTCCTTTGTTTTCAGTAACTTACACTTCTACTATGCGAAGGACGGGCTAGTATCGCCGGATCCGCAGTTACGGCTTCGTGCACTGGTGGGCGTTCGACAATTTCACCTGAAGTCGACGATGCCGAGAATCCTGGAAATGATCAGCGATCCGGAGCGGGACGTCGGCGGGAGCGCCATCGGTGTCCTGGGGCTCTGGGCCCTCCCTGAAGTTGCACCGTTGCTCTTGCAGATGGCCCTGATGGCGAACCCCTCCTTTTCCCGGCTGGCCGAGCATGCCCTGGAGCAATTTCACAGCAAAGAAGTCATCGACTTGTCGATGAGAAAGCTCGAAAAATCCCTGGATAACGAGAAAACGATGCGGAGGATCCTGAAGATCCTCAGGAGCCAGCTTTTTTTTCTGGTGAATGGCATCATCGCTCACACGATTGAGAAGGCTGACGCCTCGGATGCCCGGGCTGTGTTGGCGTGGTGGGCCGAGATCGGGAAGGGTCGGGAATATGAATGGCTGCGCCCGGCCTTTGAATGGTTGGTCAGGACATACCCTGCATTTTCCCGGGACGATTTCTACGAACGCAGGGCCGGCGGTTTGCTCCGACGGGAGTTACAGTCTCCGGAGAAGGCCTGGGAGGTGACGCCCGCGATCCGGGCGTGGCTTCGCTCGGTCCCCGTTGACGATCTATGGGCGCTGTTTCACAACGAGTTTGTGGGCGCCGTTTTTTCGCCAGGGTGTATCGAGGGAAAAAGGTCGGCTCGGGCGGCCCTGGAAACCCTTCTCAGTCGAAAGCGCTCAACAGCTATAGGTGTGATGCCGCGTGGCATACTGATGTATCATTCCGGGCAAGATTGCGGAAGCCTTAAGGACCTTTGGTGTTCCGCACGAGTTCGAGTCGAGGATTGCTGGTATGACTATGGTCTCGAGGAGGGCTTGTGGCCATGATGCAACGCCGTGCGTCCGTCTTGCTCCTGCTTGGTGTCCTGCTGCTTTTGGATTCGGCCGCGGCGGCGTCTCCGCCCGGTTGTCGCGATCGGGACGACCCGCCCCCAGTTTTGTACCCAGCGGTTCCAACCAGTCAATAAGCCGCCTGTTCCGGGGCTCCCGTGAACTGTCCGAAGCCTTCCCGCGATATCGGCGCCATCA
>JANTFG010000144.1 GCA_024763555.1 Thermoanaerobaculales bacterium | reverse complement strand
GAGCGTGACCGGTAACAAGTGGGAAGTTTGAAATGAGGACAGGAACACAATTCTTCACGCGGAGAACGCAGAGGTACGCGGAGGGCAGCGGCATTCGACCCCAACTGCTTCGCAGTCAGTGCTGGCCGGTCTCCTGTCGTCGAGAAGCGAGCTTCTCTTTGACAGAAGAATCAACCGGCAGATCATTCCCGGTGGGAAGGATCTTGGGGGCGGATGCCCGTGGAAGACACGCGACCACCCCGTGAAAGAAAGCCCGGGAGATTCCTCTACTCATTCGCTTCGCTGCCTTGTGTTTTTCTTCCTAATCAGCGAAATCCGTGGTTCTTTTTTTGTCTTCCCGAGGTCCGGTGTCGAAAAGCGAGTTCTTCTTCGCAGAAGACCTCAGCCGGCGATCCAGTCCCCTTCGGGAACGGAGTCGGGGATGGAACCCCGACGACACAGGCCGCATAACGCAAGACACGGTTTTCTTGCATGGGATGGGGGTGGTGTGCCCTGGGGTCGGCGGCTCAGGCTGAGTTTCGTTTTCTCATCAGCTCCAGTGCCTTCCGGATGATTCCGGCGTGGCCGGGGAGGCGCTCGAAAATTGCCCGGGCAGTCTCTTCGTGGTAGGTATGAACGGTGAGATTCCGGTCATCAACCATCGCCAGAGCAGAAACTGTCTCAGCGGGATCAAGAATACCGACCTGAGCCAGAGTACGAATGCATCCGCGTGGGGAATTGCATGAGAATCCCTCGCTGGATTCAAGCCACACCCGGGCGGCTTTCCAGAAAGATTCGAAGGTGAATTCGAAACGCTGAATGGCACCATCCCGTTCCAGGGAGGAAGGGTTCTTCAGGCGAAGCGCCTCTTCAAGTTTGTCCAGGGCTGAGAACCCACTGTCCAGTCGAGTGTTCATCAGGTCCATTTGATGCCCTCCTCTCGGATGGCCTCTACCAGGCCGGGACTCGCGTGAGACAGATCGATGATTTCGACGTGATAGGGGATGAGGCTTAGCTCCAGTTTCTCCCGAAGTTCAGCGAGCCAGTTGATTGATATGCTGTGATCCCGGGCCTCCACGGCAAGATCAATGTCGGAAGAAGATCGGAAGTCCCCACGAGCCCGCGATCCGAAGAGATAAGCATCAATGGAGCGGGATCCGATGGCTTCAAGGACGATTCGCTGAATTTCCTCCATCGCCCAGACTTCGACTTGGTTTTCGGAAAGATGGCGAGTGCGGAGCTCGGTCGGGGAGAAACCGCCAGGAGACCGGGCGCCAATAACTTCGCTTGCCATAAACCAATCCTAGCGGGAATCGGGTGCCTGGTCAACGATTCGAAGCATCGTGGGGGTTCTCATCAATCGACTGGAATATGAGGAATAGGCAGAGGACACAGTTGTTTCTCGCAAAGGACGCCAAGGGCGCAAAGGCAGGGCAGAAATACAGAAGACAGTTAACCACGGATTACACGGATTTCAAGGATTTTTCTGGGCGGGGAGGCAAGAACACAAGATACGATTTTTCTCAGCAGAGATCGCGGAGTTAGGCAGAGAGGGAAGGGGACTCAGGGCAATTCCCCCATTTCGGCCGGAATGACAGATTGGAGTGAGCGCCATTCCGCCCATTCCATGTCATTCTGACTCGGAAACGGCGGAGCGAAGCCAGTTGGAGAAATCTGACCAGGGGAGAGCAGTCTTGTTTTGAGGGAGTGGCGTGGGGCTGCTAACCCTGCAAATAACAGTCCCTGCCTCACATTCCGTGGGTGCCGCGAGTTGTCGAAACCGATCCAGAGTTGTACCGTGGCGGGTCGTCGGTGAGGCGCTGAGCTTGATCTCCACGGGAATAACCCTGTTCCCGGTCGAGATGATCAGATCAACCTCGAGCCCGTCATGAGAGCGCCAGTAAGAGATATCGAATTGATGATTGACAAAGGATTTGAGTTTAAGAGCCTCACTGACGATCAGTCCTTCGAAAAGGGCGCCGCCCATAGCGCCTGCAAGCGCAGCCTCGGGGGATGGCTGTCGGGTCAGGAAGGAAACCAGCGCCGGATCAATGAAATAGAGCTTGGGAGTTTTTATGAGGCGCTTGCCGAAATTCCGGTGAAACGGAGGTAGAAGCGTGAGGATGTATGAGGCTTCAAGAACATCAATCCAGCGCCGGACTGTCGGCTGACTGACTCCGCACTCCCGAGCTAACCGTGCATAGTTCAATTCCTGCCCGTGCCGGGCGGCGCAAAGAGAGAGAAAAACCTTGAAAGTATGCATGTTTCGAATGTCTACTATATCCCGCACATCTCGCTGAAGATAAGTTGATATATATGAAACAATCCAGAGATTCCTGTCAGTTCCGAGAGCCGGATCCGGATAGAGCCCGTTCCAGACAAGGTCCTGAATGTCGGCTTGAGATGATTGAGGTAGTTCAAGAAGGCTCAAGGGATAGAGCTCCAGAATTGCAATTCGACCGGCCAATGTCTCCTGGACATTTCTCATCAGATTGAAATGTTGAGAGCCGGTGAGAATCCAGCGGCCCGTCGTCGATCTGTTCTCATCAATTTGGATCTTGATGTATCGGAGAAGCTCCGGCGCGTACTGGATTTCATCAAGAATAACGGGCCTGTTCGAAAAACGTTTCAGAAATCCACGGGGATCCTCCCTTGCGAATTGTTGCTCGAAGGGGTCGTCGAAGCTGAGATAGTCAGCTCTGTTCTTGAGTTCCTCTCTGACGAAGGTCGTCTTCCCGGCCTGCCGTGGCCCCGTGATCATGACCGCCGGAAACTGGTCCAGTGCGCGAAAGAATGTGGATTGAAGTCTCCGTCTTATAAACATTTGACAAATTTAATATTCAAAATTGTTTTTGTCAATAGATTCATTCGACTTCGGGATCAGTACGCGGAAGCAGAATAGAGGATACATTTTTCACGCAGAGATCGCGGAGTTACGCGGAGGGGCGGCATTCAGCCCCAGCTGCTTTGCAGCCAATATCGTCCGAGGGACCGGCGTCGGAAAGCGAACTCTCCTCCGACCGGTCGCCCGAGACGGCGATCCCACTCCCTGCGGGAATGGGCCTGGGGCCGAAATGTCCCAGGGAATACGGAACGCATTCTCACGCCAAAAACGCATGGGTTGGCCAAGGCAAGAAGACAAGGGCATCAGGCCCCGGTTCCTGCTCCCGCTCCGGCTCCTGCCCCTGCTCCGGCCTCGGCTGCTGTTCCGGTTCCGGCGACAGTTTGCTGTTCCGGCTCCTGTCTCCACTCCGGCTCCACGCCCGCTGCCGCTCCGCTTCGCAGCCCTGTTTCCCCTCAGCCCCTCTCTTCGTCCCCATCCGGGGCGAAAATTCTCCGCATCAAGGCCGCGGTCGAGCTGTCGTGCCGGGAGAGGTCGGGATTGGCTCCGGAGGCAAGGGCCTCGGCTTCCGGCAGGATCTTCTTTGCCAGTTCCTTGCCCAGTTCGACACCCCACTGGTCGAAAGAGTTGATCCTCCAGATGACGCCCTCAACGAAGATCTTGTGTTCGTACATGGCGATGAGTTTGCCCAGACTCCGGGGAGTGAGTCTGTCCAGGAGAATACTTGTCGTCGGTCGGTTTCCCGGGAAAACCTTATGGGGGCGCAGCTCATCCGGACAGTCATCGCCAATCTCCCCGGGCCTTCTTCCCCGCATCAGGGCCTCGGTCTGGGCGAGGAAATTGGCCATCAGTTTCCGGTGGTGATCTCCAACGGGATTGAGGCTGTGGACAAAGCCGATGAAATCGCAGGGGATGAGCTGGGTTCCCTGGTGGATGAGCTGGAAGAAGGCATGCTGGCCGTTGGTTCCCGCTTCGCCCCAGAGGACGGGGCCGGAGTCGTATTCGAGGATTTCGCCGTCACGGTCAACCCTCTTCCCGTTGGATTCCATGTCGGCCTGCTGGAAATAGGCGGCGAAGCGATGGAGGTACTGGTCATAGGGCAGAATGGCCTGGGTCGCCGCCCCGAGGAAATTCCGGTACCAGATTCCCAGCAGGGCCAGAATCACCGGGATATTCTCCTCCAGTGGCTGATGCCTGAAATGTTCGTCCATCTCGAAGGCCCCGTCGAGCAGTTCCTCGAAACGATCGAAACCGATGCCGATGGCAATACTGAGACCGATGGCCGACCAGGATGAAAAACGTCCCCCGACCCAGTCCCAGAATTCGAATTGCCTCTCGGCGGGGATCCCGAATTCCCGGACGGCGTCAGAGTTGGTGGAGAGCGCAACGAAGTGTTTCGAGACCGCACTCCAATCTTTGAGGCCTTCGAAGAGCCATTGTCGGGCGGTGCGGGCGTTGGTCATGGTTTCCTGAGTCGTGAAGGTCTTCGAGGCGACGATGAAGAGCGTTTCCTCCGGCTTGAGATCACGGGTCTTCTCGACAAAATCAGTCGCATCGACATTTGAGACGAAACGGAGCGTCGGGCCGTTCTGGTAATGGCGGAGCGCTTCCGAGATCATGACAGGTCCGAGATCGGAGCCGCCGATGCCGATGTTGACAACTGCACCGATCTTCTTTCCGGAGGCGCCCCTGATCAAACCTGAGCGAAGATCGTGGCAGAATTTCCGCATCCTCTCGAGGACGCGACGCACATCGGGCATGATGTCGTGGTCTTCAAGGAACAGCGCTCCCTCAGCCCGACGGCGAAGTGCGACGTGGAGGACCGCCCGGTTCTCAGTCCAGTTGATCCGGCCGCCTCCGAACATCGCCTCTCTGGCACTCTCGATCCCGGCCTCCCGAGCCAGTTCCAGCAGCAGGTGAAGGGTCTCATCGGTGATGAGGTTCTTGGAGTAGTCAACCAGGAGATCGCCGTTCGCCAGGGAGAATCGGGCGAAACGCTGCGGATCGCGCTCGAACATCTCCCGGAGATCGGAGTGGACGATGGATTGGGAATGCTCCTCGAGTCTTTTCCAGACCGGGGAGGTGTCGGGTCTCCGGTCGGAGTACTTGCCGATGAAAGGCTGAGTCATAAGGCCTCCTGAACTCAATTGAAGACTTTGATCGTGTACTGCTTGTCGCCACGCTCCAGGATAATTCGATCCTCGAGGACCTGCTTCAGCTCGAAACCTTCGACGATCCCGCCTTCAAAAACGGTGATTCCGTTGATCTGAGCGAAGGGCTGCTTCTTTCTGAATACAAGGTAGTCCAGACTGAGGGCGATTCCATCAATCGTGGCCGTCGCCGTGAAAACGCGAGGCTCTGTCGGCTTGACTGTCGGCCTCAAAGCAGGCGGCGCCTCCCGGGGAGGCGGAGCGGGGGCCGGGGACTCGGTCGGGGACGGCGCCGGGGTCCCGACTGTCGGAGTACTCAAACTCGCTTGAGCTTTCTGAGATTTCTCTCTGGATGGGCGAGTGTCCGGGGATGGTGCGGCAGACTCCGTTTCCGCCACAGCCTCGCGATCCGCCGGAACAGGCCCTGTCTGCAATGCCTCCACGGGTCTTGCCCCGGCTGACGAGGTGGGCCTCCCTTGATCGCCCCTCAGAATCCACCAGCTGATGCCGCCGCCCAAAAGGGCGGCGATCAGGGCGACCGCCAGGACTGGAAACCAGGAGAGCTTCCGCCCTTCAGGCCGGATCGGGGGACGGGGTGATTGGGGAGAGGCCTTCGCCTCCGCTGCCTCTTTACGCGCCTTTCGGAGCGCTTCGTTGATCAGGCTCATCGGTGGAAGCTCCCGAGTTCCCTGGCAGCCCGCCTGATCTGCCACCAGCCGAGTTCGTCGCGATCCTCGACATAGCCGCAGAGCAGGGCCTTGTCACAAAGGGCATTGATCAGCCGGGGAACGCCGCCGGTTCTCCGGTGAATGGAACGGATGGCCCAGGGTGTGAATCTCGGCCTACCCTGAGCTCCGGCGATTCCAAGGCGGTGATGGATATAGGCCTCGGTCTCAGCAGCTTCGAGGGGGCCAAGATGGTAGCGGACGGTGATTCGCTGGCTGAGCTGGCGGAGTTCCCGCCTGGCGAGAGTCGTTCTGAGTTCGGGCTGACCGATCAGTACGATCTGCAGCAGTTTCTGGTCGTCGGTCTCCAGATTTGAGAAAAGGCGGATTTGTTCCAGGAGATCCGGAGAGAGGTCCTGCGCTTCATCGATGAAGAGAGCAACGGTCTCGTTTTTCGATGCCTTCTCCAGGAGAAAGCTGTTGAGCGTTTCGATGAGCTTCAAGCGGTCATTTCCCCGGGAAGGCTTCTCGAACTCTCTGAGAATCGAGCGAAGAAGCTGTATCGGGGTCATGACCGGGTTCAGGATCAGGGCGGTTGATACCGTGTCGTCGATGGTCTGAAGAATGGCCCTGCACAGGGTGGATTTTCCTGCGCCCACCTCCCCGGTAATCTGGATAAAACCACTTCGATGCTCGATACCATAGCGAATATGATCGAAAGCCTCCCGGTGTTTTCGTGAAAAGAAGAGATATCGGGGATCCGGAGTGATCTTGAAGGGCGATTCTCTGAGACCGTAGTATTCCCGATACATCAGGAGGATCTTCCGTCTGTCGCTGATCTTTGGTCAAGCTCAAGGAGCATCTGCCGAGCCCCGGGAAATCAGCTTCTCTGGGCGTTTTCCAGGTCGATCGTCAGTTGAAGGAGCAGATTCTCGAGGGCCTCGGCATTTTCAACCTTCACGGAAACGGGATCGAGAGTGTGAACCGTTTCGCCTTGAGCATTGACGATTCTGAGCGCAAGCTGAACCGACTCCATTTCCTTAAAGATATTTGAGTTGAGGCTCTTTTCGATCCTTCTCTTGAGGCTTTTCTTTCGGGAATCGGAAGCTCCGAGCAGAGAGTCCAGATCAAGAGATGGGGCCTGAGTTCTGATCGTTTTTCGGCTTGGCTCGGTTGTTTGCCGACGGAGTTCGTCGAGTTCGGAGAGAATGTCCATCTGGCTCGAGACGTGGACTCGTTTGACCGGCGGCGGCTGGACCTCTTCAACCCTGTCGGTGCTGGTGTCGAAGTCCACATCCACCGAATCTTCCTCCTCGTCCTCCCCGTCCTCCTCCTCATCCTGCAGGGGAGCTGCTGCTGCCACGTCTTTCGGCCCTTCCTCCGCTTCGACCTCAACCGCATCCTCCAGAAGGAGTTCTTCCGCTTCCTCATCGAGTTCATCGAGGGTTTCCGGTTCCTCCTCAAAGTCCTCAGAGTCCTCCATTTCAAATTCAACGGAATCCGGCGTATCCATCGGGCCGGTCGTTTCATTCGGATCGACCATCTGGTCAGAAACCCCCGGCATCTCGATTTCCTCGAACTCCTCCTGCTCTTCAGCCGCGAAGGGCGCGGATGCCTCTCCGAAGGGTTCCCCCGCGTCCGGACTGACGGTCTGGACTTCTGCCGCGGGCGCCCGTGCTTCGGCTTGAGAGATCTCGGAGCTTTCCGCAATTGCGGGGGGCGGCGTCAGTTCAACCTCACCAACGGCTTCTTCTGCCGCCTCGGCAAGAGATGCTGCCGAGATGACGCCCGGCTTCGGTGGAGCACTCTCCGGTGGGGCTTTGATAATCTTTGGCGGCCCGGAAGTCGCCTGTGGTGACGCCATGCGTTTGCGGAGTTTTTTCAGGGTGAACTTTGTGATGGCTTTGAGCGTCTCAAAGACCCCGTCGCCATTGATGGCCGAGGAGGGGTAGTAGGGATACATCCCGTCCGGGTTCAAGTCTTCGTTGAGTTCATCCATCGTCAGGATGTTCTTGAGATCCCGCTTATTGTATTGAAATACCAGGGGGAGATCTTTGAGATCGAGGTTGAGTTCCTCGATATTCTCGACCAGGCTCCGGAAGCTCTCGATGTTTGCCTCACGCATGGGACGCTGTGAGTCCGCAACGAAGACGAGGCCATCCACGCCCTTGAGAACCAGTTTTCGCGTTGTGTTGTAAAAAACCTGTCCGGGAACGGTATAGAGCTGAAGCCGGGTCTTGAATCCGCCGATCGTTCCGACCTCGATGGGGAGCAGGTCGAAAAAGAGGGTTCGATCGGATTCGGTTTCCAGCGAAACCATCTCACCGCGGGAGGTTGGAGCGGTCTTCGCATAGATAAAGCTGAGATTGGAGGTCTTCCCGCACAAGCCGGGACCGTAGTAAACGATCTTGGCTGCCATCTGCATCGTTGCCCAGTTAAAGAAAACCATGGTAGTCCAATTCCCTCAAAAACCTACGCTAACACAGCAATAATCAAGGGTCAATCCTGAGATCCTCTGCAGTATTGCAAAGAGGGCTTTTCCCCCGAGCCCGGATGGTATCGCCGACCTTGAGGCCGGTGATCGAGGAGGCCGACCGGCCTCCCACCGCGAGTTCGACAAAAGGGGATGAAGAACGAAGAAAGCAGACAGCTCCCTCGGGAGCTTCCAGATAACAGCTGACGGCCCTTGAAGTTCCGCCGCCTTCCCATTGAATATCCGTAATTTCCCGGCTGAAGGGAATGTTCGTGATGAGATTACCGAAACGATCGATATGGAGGATCTCCCCGGAGAAACCCCATTCTGTTTTCCGGACCTCCGGCAGGGGAGATCGCCGGAGTGAGAGGGGGTCAATTCGATTCCCGAGGGACTCCGGCGCTTCCCCGCGGGCGAGTCGTCCGGCGGCAGGGGCGAAAATGTCTCGACCGTGGAATGTCCGGGAAGAAGCGCCTTCGGTCTTGAGTTCAAAGGCATCGTCGATCTGAGCTGCAGCTGAGAGAATCCCGTTATCGGGTCCGACGATGAATTTTCCGCCCAGCCGGGCTGCGACAGCCCGGCGCGAAGAACCCACACCGGGATCAACGACCGCGAGCAGAACCGTGCCCTCTGACAGCAGGGGCCAGCACTCCCGAATCAGGAATGATGCCGCCCGGAGATTTCCGGCGGGTATTTCGTGGCAGATATCAATCCTCGGCACCCCGGGAGCCTCTCGATTGAGGACGAGGTGAAGGGCCCCGACGTAGTGGTCCCGAAGACCGAAATCCGTGAGGAGGGCGAGGGTTGCCATGAGCCGATGGTTTCAGTCCTTGTACTTCAGGCTGATCTTTTCGGGATGGATGAAGCTCTGCCCCTGAAGGCGCCTCGCCATCTTTCCGACTGATTCGAAGGGGCC
>JANTFG010000143.1 GCA_024763555.1 Thermoanaerobaculales bacterium | reverse complement strand
CTGGTCGAATGATGAGACTCGTTTCGGGACTCCTGGGAGCGATGCTTCTGGCGACCGGCTGCGGAGTCCACCAGGGCTCGGAGATCTACCGGGATAAACAATGTCATTCCTGTCATGGGAATCATCTCGAAGGGAGTCCGCGGGGGCCTTCTCTGCTTGGCCTTCAAGAGGACTGGGCGTCGGATGAGGCCCTGGCGGCCTATCTTCGGGATCCGGAAAACTCGAAGAGAGAGGGGCTCGAGGTGTCCTCCAGATTCTTCAAACTTCGAATGATGCCGGTGGAGGGCCTCCAGGAGCAGGAGATGCTGATTCTGGCCTCATGGCTGAGAGATCCGACGGCAGCTCCCCTCTGAGTGTTCTCTATTCCTCGGGGATTTCCTCCAGCCAGGCCGGAGTGCTCTTATGCTCCAGAAAATCGCTCACGCCGTGGAGACATTCGGGGTGGCTGCGCTGTTCGACGTTGGCCTCGGCAGCCCGGTTAAGGGCTTCTCTCCACTCGAGACCGATGCTGTCATTGAGCAGTCTCTTTGTGGCGGCAAAGGCGGCAGGCGAGGCCTTGTGACTGATCTCAAGGGCAAGCTCCCTTGCTCGGTCCAGGGCGGAGCTGCTCTCGACGACTTCATCGACGAGGCCGATGTCTGAAGCCTCCCGGGCTGAGAGAATCTCCGGATTGAGCAGGAGGCGGCGGAGACTTCTCTGGCCGACCCGCCGCGCCAGGAAGGTAGAAACCAGGGCCGGAATGAAGCCGATCCGGACTTCGGTATAGGAAAAGCGAGCGTTCTCCTCGGCGATCACGAAATCGCAGATCGACCAGGGGACGGTCTGTTTTTTCGACGCACACCTCGAAGGAGACTCGCGTATACCTCGGCACCGTGCCCAATCGTTTTGAGTTTGTGTTCACCCCGAAGCATGGATCATGGCTGAACCTCATTGAATCGTTTTTCGGGAAGATGGCTAAATCAATGCTTCTCGGAATTTGCGTCTCGTCGAAACAGGAACTCAAGGATCGCATCATGCTTTACTTAAATGAGGTCAATCAGGAGCCAGTCATTCCCCACTGGAAGTACAAAATTGGCGCCAGTACTACTGTGTAATTGTTGCTATGTTACTGCGGAAGCGCTCTACTAGGAGGCTGTAGTGGATAGGGCGCGAGAGGATTTCGGAGTGCCGGGAAGGCACCATTGAGGCGGATTCGAGGCATAGCCGAGTACAGGCCGAGAATCCAACGAAGATGGCACTTCACGACGGCCGAAAGGCACCATCATTCTATTCACTACAGGCTCCTAGCGCCGTAGGCCGCCCATACGAACCATAAACACCAATGCATTCTTCTCGAACAGTTACGATTATTCGTCCGCACCGTCCGGTATCTGCAAGTCGGCCAGGAGGTGCTTCTCGTAAAACTCGAACCCGGCGCTTTGCAAGATTTCGGCCTCCAAATCGCGGTACAACATCTCGCCCTGCTCCCGAATCAGATCTTTGATGACCGTATCTTTAACCTCATCGAAACCGAGAAGCTGGGGTTCCTGCCGTTTGAGGACCTCGTAGAGGTTGAGCTGCCCTTCGACCAGCGTTACCTGTGAGACCGCTGGGGGCGACAGCTCGAACAGATCGGCAGAGATGATCGGAGGTAGCTTCATGAGGTCGTCATACTCCAACCATGACTCCGGCCCGATCTCTCCACCGACTGCAGCCTGGGCATCTTCGAGAGTACCGGTTCCCGCCTCGATCGACTGTGCAACCTTTTCGAGGGTAACAAGTGTACGATCCAGATCTTCGAATTCCTTGACCACCAAACGCTTGGCCTTGAGTTTCAAAGGGCTCGTGTAGCGACCGCGGTTTGCCTTGAAGAACTGTCGCAACCGGTCCTCATCCGCCGCCGTTCGCATCCAGAGAAGTTTAGCGAGCCGCTGGTTGGCTCGACGGGCGTCGATCAAGGCCTCGGCCCTGTTGTGGATCGCAGCGCGCAGGTCAGGATCGTCGAGGAAACCGGAGTTCTCGACGACCGAGTATAGGGTGAGATCCCTCACAAGTTGGTCGTAAAACGCCACCTTCAAAGAGGCATCTCCAGCTCCGCTCGACTGCGAAAGAGCAATTTGCGACACGAGACCCAACTCGCCACGGGAGACTTCAACCCCACCGACCCTGAGAACGATCTCTTCAGCATCCTGACCGCTCCAGGCCTTCTCGATCTCCTCACCTTTAAGAATCAGGGATTCCCCAGTCGCGCCTGCCTCCTCAACGATCTTGGAAATGGCCTCCTCTAATTTGGTCCGGACCAATTGCCGGCGGATCTGCCGTCTGGACTCGTCGAGGGAGAGGCTGCGCGGAGATACGGTTTCACCAACCATGAAGATGGCCAACCCGCCGCGCACCTGCACGGGCTCACTGACCTCTCCTTTCTTCATTCCGAAAACAACCTTTTCGACCTTGCTCTCTAAGGTGCCGCGTCCGACCCAGCCGACCCTTCCTCCAAGCGCCCGCGTAGCCGACTGTGAGTGCCGGTGGGCCAACAGCTCGAAACTTGCTCCACTGAGAACCTGGTCGTGGAGGGTCCTGAGTAGGCTCTCCTCTTCATGGAAGCTTTCCTCATCGGTGCACTTCCTGAATATTGTGCTCACCAGACAGCGCTCGGGAAGCCCAATTTCGTTTCGGTGATCTTCAAAGTACTGCTCGACCTCCGCCTCGTCCGTCTCGATAGTCGGCCTGATGACCACGGCAATGTACCGCTGTACTGCGAGCTGATGCTCGTTAAAGGAAACCAGAAAGGCACGTGCTTCTGCGTCGTCCTGACAGTCGGCCAACAAAGACTCCTGAACGCAGATTCTCTCGGCCGTCTCGCGGTAGGTCGATACCAGCTCGTCGAGTGGCATAACCGCCAGCTCGTCCGCACGCCGGCGCAAATGTGCCTCGACCTCATCGAGAGTAATGGACTGATCAGCGAACCTGGCGAGAGTCCCGGGATCGGGAGGTTCCGGCGCTGCGCACGATATCACTAAGGTAGTAAGCAATACGAACAGGATTGTTTTCACGGCATCTCCAGAAGGGAATGCGCCTGCGCAAGGGTGTTCTCGCCAGGGGCGAGCGATTCGAGCTCATACATCTCCCGTTTTGCTGCCTCTTTGTCACCAAGATCGAGGGAAATCGCGATCAAGCCAAGACGAGCGGGCCAGTACCTAGGATTGATCCTGATGGCACGCACGAGATGCAGTCTCGCCTTCTCAAGGCGACCCGAGTTAGCCAGAACAAGGGCGTAGTTGTACTGGGCCGGGCAGTATCGAGGGTGCTCCTGAAGCACACGGCGAAACTCTGCCTCGGCCTCCGCCAACTTGCCGGCAGCCGCATTATCAGCGGCCAAGGCCACCCGTGCCGGAATATCGTCCGCATCACGGCGAAGGCCCTCTTCGAGGGCCATTCTATAGGCGGCGTGGTTCCCAGATAATTTCTGGAGCTGGGCCAACGCAAAGAATACTTTGGACCCTGCGGTCTCTTTCGCCAGCCACTCGAGGATCGCCAGCGCCCGGCTCCTCTCGCCCGCCCCAAAGAGCCTGATAGCAATCTGGACGTAGATCGACTCGGTCACCGGTGAATAGGAAACCTGGAATCCATCTGTTCCCTCAATCGCCGTCAGAGCCTGGTCGATCTGCCCGAGGTTGAGATAGGCGGCCGCCAGAAGGGCTGCGTAGTGCACGTTCCCCGGATCATTCTCGACGAGCTTGCGGCAGGCCTCTCGAGCCTCAGAGAACCGCCTATTCAGCAACAGCTGTCGGGCCTGGCTCCACAGAGAAATGTCGCGGGCCCGGTCCTGGGGCGGGGTACCTTCGGCACTGAGAACTTCATCGACCTGCCCTGCATCCGCCCGCTCGGTCGAGATGTAACCCAACGCCTCCAGCCGGGCCAGGGTCTGCTCATCCATATCGGTTGCAGCCTGACCGGCGAAGGGAGATTCCGTGTCCTTGATAAACGATCCTAACTCCTCTTTAAGCTCTTCAGCAGTTTCGGGATCCAGCGCGACGAGGTCGTTGCGTTCGTCCGGATCCACCTCCAGGTTGTACAGCTCTGGGCGTGGCCCGAAGATATATTTGTAAGGCCAGCGATAGAGCGCCCTGAGTTCGCCCCAACCGTGGGTCAACCGCGGTGACAAGGTCTCCGAATAGAGAGGAGGGCTGTCGGCAAGCGCGGCATCCTTTTGGTCGATCACCGGCACGAGTGATCTGCCCTGGGCTTGCCGTGACTTTTCGATCCCCATGAGATCGAGAAGCGTCGGCATGATGTCTACCGAGCTGACCGCATCTGAGACTCTCGTGCCGGCGGGACCATTCGGCATCTTCATGATCAGCGGCACGTGGAGGGTGGAGTTGTAAGCGAGCAACGAATGGGTGAGTTCCTCGTGTTCGCCGCGCCCCTCTCCGTGGTCGCCGGTCAGGACGACGATCGTTCTACCGGCAACCCCCCCGTCCTTGATCACGTCGAGTACTTTGCCCAGGCATTCGTCCGCGTAGGCAAGTTCGCCGAGATACAGGTTATTGGCAAAGAGCTGGTTATATGGGGATGGCGGAAGCAGCGGCTGGTGAGCGTCGTAGTAGTGGATCCAGACGAAGAAGGGGCTTTCGAGATGTTCCTTCAACCATGGGAGGATCGCTTCATTGACCCGCCCGGCTGGTCGCTCGTCTAAGAAGAAATCTTGTTTCGCTGGTCGCTGGTCGCCAAAAAAGAAATCCTCTGGCAGCTCCAAATGATCGTCAAAGAAGTCAAAACCCTGGTTGATCCCGGAGCCTGCAACGAGAGGGAACCCTGCAATCGCGGCACCGGTGGCGTAGCCCTGCCCTTTGAGGATCTCGGCCAGAGTTTCGGCCTCCTCCGGTAGGGTAAAGAGGCTGTTGTCCCGCACCCCATGGAAAGTCGGATATGTGCCGGTAAGAATGGTCGAGTGTGACGGCAGGGTGAGTGGGACCGCGGCATAGCAGCGCTCGAAAAGAACGCCCTCGGAAGCCAATCGATCCACATTGGGAGTTGCGGCTTCGCTCTCACCGTAGCACCCCAAAGCATCGGCCCGAGTCGTGTCGAAGGTGAAGATGACGACGTTGAGAGGCTGCGAACGCGAACACGAGAGTGCTGCCAGCAACGACAGGGCCAGCATAAACCTGCAAAACGTTTTCATGGGCATTGATCCATGAACTTGACCTCCTGTAGTTTAAGAACAGACATTTCGAGCTGAGTCCTGGCCTCCCGCTCAAGACGGCGACGGAGAATCGAACGAATCTGCGGGGTAGCCTCCTCGAGGGAGAGCAACCTTTGCTCGTGACGGTCGAGCAGCTGCCCGATGAGCAGGGTCTGCCCATCCTGGATCGGTTCGGTGACCCCACCTACATCGAGCCCGACAATCGCCGGACCGATATCGGGACCGAACTTGAGCACGTCCTTCACTAAACGCCAGTCAAAATCATGGGCCTCAACCAGGTGTTCTGAGGGGTCGATGAGCCGACATGCCTCCTCGACGGTGCCCTCGCCTGAGCGCAGGAGCACCGCGGCCTGCCGGGCACGATGTAAAATTTCCAACGGCTCGCCATGGGCGATCTCGATTTTGATCAGCCGGACCTGCAGCCTCGCCGGCATCATGATCCTGTCCTTTTGCGCCTCGTAGAACGCCTGGATCTGGTCGGGGCTAGGATCGACAACCGAGTTCGCAACCTGGCGCCTTGCGTAACACTCGCCCTGCGCAGCCAGAGTTCTCCATTTCGAACGCTCGCGCGTCAACGGTTGATCCAGGAGGTGGCGTCTATCGGCCTCATCTGCCCGACCAATCAAAAGCGCAAGTTCGATCAGTTGTCGGGCCCGCTCGTCATGAGTCAGGAAAGCCGGATCGCTTGCTCCCCTCCTCGCAACGAATGCGGCAAATCGGGCCAGGGAGACCTTCATCTTCTGCTCCCCGAGAGTGCAGACGAGGACGGGTGTCGCGTCTCCGGACCCGGCCGAGATCGAATCCGGATGGTAGATCGGTGCGATCCGCTTCAGGATTACCTCATCGAGGGCCGCCCAACGCTTCTCAAGGCGCTCCTTCTTCACCCTCTTTTTGAGGAACGCCCGAACCTCGTCGAAGGGCATCTGGCGCTCAGGGAAATACGCCATGCAGTACAAAAGAGTCAGACCTGCGTCAGTGCTGAGCACCGGACTGAGCGAGCCGCCGCGGAGCTTGGAAAGCTCCTCAGTAATTTCGGGGGTGACGTCGTCGAGCCTGACCATACCCATGCGGCCGCGGCGACTCCGGGTTGCCGAATCCGACTCCCGTGCGGCGATATCTCCGAAATCCTCACCGTTTTGAACCCGTTCACGGATCTCCTTCATCTGACGCCGGAGTTCAGCGACCTTGGCCGGGGAGGCGCCATGCGGGATCTCTTTGAAGATATTTTGCAGGCGCCACTGGGCCTTCATCTTGAAGTTGCCCTGGTACCTTTGGTATCTCGCGCGAAGCTCCTTCACCGTCGGCTCTGCAGCTACGATTTCCGCCCGGCGGAGAGCGGCAGCACCGACTTCGAGCCCGGCCAGCCATGCCTCGGCCCGGCATCGCTCGGCGTCAGACTCAGGCAGGGTATCGGCTGCCGTAGCAAAGGCCCGTAACAAGACGATGCGATCGACCACCTCGCAAAGGTCGCGACTACGTCCATTTTTTCCAAGAGCAAAGGTCGCCTTCCAGCCATCCACATCGGCCACCGATATCATGCCATGGGCAGAGTGCGCGACAACAACGTCTGCCGAAGAAGACACCGCAGCGAAAACAAAGAAAAAAAAGGCGAACCCCATTAACATGCTCACTCCTCGGCAACACAAAACCCACCACACAGGAGCGCGAAGACTTCGATACGGCATACAAACCCTTACTGCCTGGTTATTTATCACCTTAGCCCAGCGATTCCCGCGACTCAGATGTACCAAAGATCTGAGACTCCATCGTTTAAAGAAAACGCGGACATACCTAGAGCGTACGTCGAGGTTTTCTGAAGCCGACTGGAGACCGGATGTTTTGTGCAGATCGCCGATGAGAATCGCTCACCTTAGGTATCAGTTTAGGTATCAGTCGATCTGGAATCTCATCAACTCGACTGGAACAGCGGTCCCGTTGACTCGCACCAGGGCGTTTTGGCCAGCAAGGGTATGGAATCCAGTCCCCGCCACCGTGGAGGAGCCATTCCACATGATCGACATCGCATGGTGACCGAGACCACCGGTTGTGCCGGTTCCCAGCGCAATACCCTCACAAGTCGTCTGAAACGCTCCCGCAGTATTGCTGACGCAGGCAGGATAAGAACCAGAGGTAATATCCCAGGTGGTCTGCTGCATGCCGACTAAGAAGCTGCCCGTACCGACGTCCAACGGCGACGAAAAGGCCCCGGTATTCCAGGTGCCCGCAACTGCTGGATTTAGAACAGCAATTCCGACAGGTGCCGCTGTCGAGCCTGCCGGAGGCCCAAAGACAGCGACGGCGACGTTGCCGCCATACACGCCTGCCGGGAACACGGCGACCGAGGTGATGAGATTCGGTGTCCCGGGCGCCAAATCGGTGTTGAACTGGTTGCCGACCCACCACCTCGGACCGCTGACGCCAGTGCCGCCCAGCTGCAGCTGTGCGACGTCGTTGTCGTACTGCAGCCATCCAGCGCGCGAACCGCCATCCTGAGGAACCAGGGTGACGGCTGGATTGAGCTTGCCGCCCCTCTTTTTCGCCGAACCCGCCGCCACCGTGCCGGCGACGATGACCAACAGCGCAACCGCCGCAACACCCAGAATCAAGATTCTTCTTCGCATGCCTCCCTCCCCACATAGTCCGTATTTGGGCTCCCGGCCAAAATCAGGTAGATTTTCTTCGCTTACCCATTACCAAGCCTAGTTTACCTCGATCCCAGGATTTCCTCAAGAGAAACAGGAGGTCCCCGGATCCACCGCTAAGAAAAAGGAAATACCTCGTTGGTGCTGCTGAATCAGCAGGTTAGAATACATTTGTTCGAGATGATTCTATCACCAGCGAGGTGAAACCATGGTAGCACAAGGCGTTCTTCCATTCAGATACGAATCAGAGCGAAACAACAATGGACGGACCTCCTTGGCGGGGTTGATGGCGTGGGCCGATCTTGCGGAAGCGATAGGGTTTGCGCGAGCTTTCCGGTCCCGACTGAGCGGTATCGTGCGGCGACGGCGGTCCGGCTGGAGCGAAGCCGATGTCGTGCAGGCGCTTGTTTTTCTGAAGCTGGCGGGTGGTGAATCAGTAGAGGATTTGCGCTGGCTGGCAAAGGATCGTGGTTTTTGCAGGGTCATGGGCAAAGCTATGGCCCTGGGCCTTGGTCGCAAGCAACGGCTGCGGATCGAGAAGGAAGTGCTAAAAGGCCGGCGGTCGGTGCTTCCATCCCCGTCCGCGATGTTTCGCTTTCTGAATGGGTTTTATGATGAGGAGGAAATGAGCAAGAGGGATGTAGGAAAATCTTGGATTCCAGCAAAGAGCGCAGGGCTCAAGGCTCTGGAATTGGTCAATCGGGATCTACTGACTGAGGTACAAAGGCGGTCGCCGTCGGATGTAGCGACCCTGGACATGGACGCTACCCTGGTCGAAACCAACAAGAAGCAGGCGCTTCATTGCTACAAGGGTTTTCAGGTAAATTTTAAGCGGACAGTAATGTTTGTCTGTTTCCCGTATAGCTTTCGCGATCGCCGAGCAGAAGACCGGCAGTGTCGATGATGTTCCTCTCGCGCGCCGGCCCTTGATTCTGATTCCTCCTGAGACGATGGCCATGCCGCCCTTTTCGGTGCCCCCTGACCCGGAAACGATCAGGATGCAGGTACCCTCCACGGCCATCTTCTGATGGAGTTGTGAGCTTGTGATCCGTGGCACCCATTTGTTCCCGTTATGTGTATAATAGGAACGGACGAGAAAGGTGGCGCATGATGGCCAAAAGTCGTATCAACCTCAGCCTGGACCAGGATCTTGTGGATTTTACGAAGGCATTTGCCGCGGAAAATCGCACCACCGTCGCTGATGTCAT
>JANTFG010000142.1 GCA_024763555.1 Thermoanaerobaculales bacterium | reverse complement strand
ACTGAGCCGGCAGAATCACACTCGAAGAACTCGGAACATCCCACGATCGCATAGGTTTCGGCGGCCACCCCCCGGCTCCGGCGCCGGTTTCGGCCCTCCGCTCCGGCCACGGATTCGGTTCCTGCTTCCGCTCCCGCTCCGGCCCAGTCTTTGGACCCCGGTATGGGACTGAGAAAACCTCAAAGCGAGAGGGCCTGTGGAATTGCCGGGTCTGCCGGGGGTTGTGGACGCCTATGGAAAATCCATCAGTGAGTTCGCTTCGCTCCTCCTGCCGGATTCTCCACAGTCGCCCACAACCCCCTGGAAAACCGGCCCAAACCCACTCTGAAACTTCAAGGCCGTAGGGGGCCGGTATTCCACAATTCCACAGCCCCGACGACGACTATTAAAAACACCAACAAAAAACCAAAAAATGCACTTGATTCCTTATCGAGGCTCCGGCTCCGGTATCGGCTCCGGATGTGCGGCTCCGACTCCGGGTTGCGCCTCCGGCTCCCTGCCCCTGCTCCGGCCCGCCGTTCCTGCTCCCGCTCCGGCTCCTGCATCGGTGGGCGGCACCGGTACCGGCACCGGCTCCTCCTCCTGCTCCAGGGTGGTCTCCATCGACAAAGCGCGATACACTAGCTGCCTCAGGAGGTGTTCATGTCATTTGAGAATCTATCGATCGAAACGCGCGAGCATATTCGCTGGATCACGATCTCCCGGCCGAAGAAGCTGAATGCTCTCAATGTGGCAACGGTATCCGAGCTTGATCGTGCCGTTTCCGCGGCGGCGGAGGATCCCGATGTCTGGGCACTGGTACTCACCGGGGCTGGAGATCGTGCTTTTGTCGCCGGAGCGGATATTGAAGAGCTGAACACACTCGGACCGGTCCAGGCGCGGGAGTTTGCCCTCAGGGGGCAGGCCGTGTTTGCCCGGATCGAGGCTTTGCACAAGCCGGTTATCGCGGCGGTCAACGGTTTTGCCCTCGGCGGCGGTTGTGAATTGGCCATGGCCTGCCATGTCAGGATCGCGGCCGAGTCGGCCCTCTTCGGGCAGCCTGAGGTCAAGCTTGGCCTGATTCCGGGCTATGGCGGGACCCAGAGGTTGCCCAGACTCATTGGAAAAGGGCGTGCGCTCGAGATGATGCTGACCGGGCGGAATGTCCCGGCGGAAGAGGCCCTCCGGATTGGTCTGGTGACTGAAGTCTGCGCGGCGGAGGAACTCCAGTCCCGAGTTGAGAAACTTCTCTCGAAAATTCTATCCAACGGACCCCTTGCTGTCGCGCATTGCATTGAAGCGGTCAACCGGGGTTTTGATCTGACTCTTCAGGAGGCCTGTGGAATAGAGGCTGCTCTCTTCGGAATTGGCGCCTCGAGTCAGGAGATGCGGGAGGGAACGGCCGCATTCCTCGAGAAACGACCCGCACAATTCCGCTGATCGTCTACAATGGACCAGAGGAAGAAGGAGTCATGGGACTGAGAGTACGGAGCGCTTCCAGACAGGCCTGCCGAGTAGCCTTGAGTGCCCTTTTTCTGGCTGTGGCGCTCTGGTCCCCGGCGAAGGCGTCGGCAAATACGCTGATCGAAGCCTGGTCGGGAGTTCAGCAGGCGCTTGGGAACCCCGATGAGAGTGAAAAGCTGGCCCCGGCTCTCAAGCTGTTGCTCGAAGAAAAAAAAGACCTCGCCCTCTTGAGGATTCCCTCATTCTCCCGGGCCCTGACAGCCGCAGCCGAAGAGTCAAGCGATGCAAAGATCAGAAGGGTCCTCTTGAGGGGAGCCAAGGAGCTGGATCCCCTGTTGCCTTCGGCCAGATTCCTGGCCGCCAGGGAAGAGATGGCTCAGGGAAGTTATGTGGGCGCACTTGGGGAGTTTTCCACCGGTGTGTTGAACCTCCTCCGCGATCAGGGGACTCGGCGCTTCTTTGGTCTCTCTCTGATCCCCTGGTTCTCTTTGAGCCTGCTTCTGGGCATCGTTATGACAATCTTGATTTTCGACCTCCGTTATGTCCGCCTGATTTTCATGGATGCTCTTCACCTCTCACGCAAGGTTTTTGCTTCCTCCAACGCGGTGGTTCTGGCTGTGGTGATTGTCCTGCTGCCCTTGTGTGGGGGCCTGGGGCTGATCTGGGAACTGGTATTTCTGTTCGCTTTGACATGGAGTTACACAGCTCTCAGAAACCGGCTTGCAGGAATTGTCGTCCTGCTCGTTCTCGTTGTTCTGATGCCGGTCCTTAACATCTGGACTCATGCGATGCTTCATTCGCCACCCCTTGGGGAACAAATCACTGAGATGCTTGAGGAACGCATGTGTGACTTCGGCGTTTTGAGGGCTTTTTCGGACCTGTCAAGAGATCTCGGGAATTCGGCGGCTTTCCACGTTGTCTCGGGTGAGCTGCTTCGAATGCATGGTGATCGGGAACTGGCACTGATCGAGTTTGAGAAGGCTGCAGTCGCAGCCCCGAATACTTCCCTTCCCAAGCTCTGTCTCGGCGCCCTGGCGCTTGAAGATCGTGATACTGCACGGGCTCTGGAATTCTTGAACGATGCGATTGCCAAGGACTCGAGGAATACGCTGGCCTATTATGATTTGGCGATTGCGCTTGATCTCACCCGGCGCTTTGAAGAAGGGGATACAGCCCGCGCGAAAGCTCGATCTCTGTCCGGAGGACATTATGATCGGATCGGGCTCCCCGGACGTGGGGGAGATGTCCTTTTCCCAAGGATTGGATCCCGCCTTGTCGAGAGGGTCTTGGATGAGGCCTCCGGATTCAGCAGGATTTCACTTGCGGGTGGTGGCTGGAGTCTTCTTGATCCTGATTATTTCCTGGAACCTCTCACATTTGCAGGCCTCTTTGGACTCTTCCTCGCCCCGATCCTTTTCCTTATTCGCAGACGCTATTTTCCGGCTGGACGGGAATGTACGAAATGCGGAAAGGTCTTTTATCCGGAAGGCAAGACAGTGTACTGCGGTCAGTGTGTGACCGTTTTTCTCAAGAGAAATGCAGTTTCTATCGAACAGCAGTCAGCAAAGGTGAACGAGGTTCGGCGCTGGGATATTTTTTCTTCGACCTGCCGTCGGCTCGCGGGTATTCTTTGTCCGGGCGGCGCATTGACGGCTCAAGGCTCTTTCGTCAGCGGTCTTCTCCTCAGTCTCCTCGTGATCGTCCCATTGATGGGTATGGCCATGTGGGTTCCACTTTATGGACGTGAGCTTGAAAGGCTCTTTCCATGGCTCATGCTTCAGGCTTTTCTGGCCCTGATCGGGATCGGCATTTGGGTTTCGGTGGCGGTTTCCGCCTGGTACCGGAGGTAGGGGATGGCGCTGGAAGGTACCCTTCGGGATTTTTCATTTGCTGATATTCTTCAGCTGATCTCTCTCCAGCGGAAGACGGGCGTGCTGACTCTCAAGAACAAGGGGGAAGTTGTGACGATCTCTTTCCTTGAGGGAAATATCGTCGGATCCTCTTCCCTGAGCCAGCATCCGGAAGATCGGATGGGGCTGATTCTCCTGAAGAAGGGAGAGATCTCTGAAAACCAGCTCGATGTTGCGTTGAAGCGACAGGAGGAGACCCTGCAGCGGCTCGGGAGGATCCTCATCGATCAGGGTCTGGTGGCTCCCGAGGCAGTCCGAGAGGCCCTCTCCCAGCAGATTCTTCAGATTGTTTACCGAGTCTTCCGATGGAACGATGGTGAATATCATTTCTCCCAGGAAACCGATATTGATTATGACCGTGATCTGATGCGCCCGATGGCAGCCGATTCCATCATCATGGAAGGCGCCAGGATGACGGACGAATGGCCATTCATCGACAAGCGGATCCCGAACCGTGAGATGGTGATGGCCCAGACCTTTCCCGACCAGGAGTTTGAAGTCGCCGAGGAAGAGGAAGACGACTTTGACGACCTCGGTTTCAGCTTTGCCGAGACGCCCGAAGAGGAGGCCGATGAGACGGAGGTGGCAGCTGATAACCGTCTGACGAAGAACCAGCATGTGGTTTATCAGCTTGTCAACGGACTGCGTTCCGTTGCTGAGATTATTCTGGAAAGTCCACTGATTGAGTTTGATACCTGTAAGGCTCTCGCAGACCTGATGGATCGGGGCATTGTCCGTGAAGCAACGCAGGAAGAGGTTGCGAGAAAGCTCAGTCACCATCTGATTCCGGAAAAGCGGAACGAGGGAATCGGGCTTGGGGCGATTCCCTGGCTTGTGTTTCCATTTCTGGTGCTCATTGGTTTCTCTCTGATGGTGATACCTCATAATCCGGCAAATCCGGCTTTTACGGCGAAAAGTGCTCTGTGGGACGCGGTTGTTCTCAAAGCCTCATCCTGGTTCCGGATGAATCGCCTGATTCGTATGGCGGACACTGAGTTCTTCCTTGACGGTTTCTATCCGGAGGATATCGAGACACTGGGTAAGCGCTTTCGTCTGCTGCCGGAAGAGTACCGGGATCCCTGGGGTCGGTACTACCGGCTCTCCAGGCAGGAGTCCAAGCTGATGTTGACCGGTGTTGATGCACATGGAAGCCAGGGACCGATGTTGATATTGTCCCATCCGGTAGCCTGGGAGGGCAGCATTCAAACCCGCGCGGCCACCGGACCAGGTGTGCGGCTCATCCTGGATTAAGGGCTCCCGCAAGAATAACTTCGAGTTTTCGCATCCCAGCTACACTGCATCTTCGACTTTTCCTCAATCGCGAAATACTCAAGGTGGGGGCGGCTACGCCTCGGATTTCTCTCAATCTTAAATGCCAAATCTACAGCACATCTGGGCGCGCAAATCCGGAGGTTATCTTCGCGCGGGCCCTGAGCCGAGAAAAGCGATTGCCCCAGGACTGGCTCATGCATCTCTTCATCTGCTGTGGCGGTGATGCGGAATCAAAGAAAGAGAAGTTTCTCGACAGTTTCGAAGTCTGCGACGGGGATGCCGTGCTCCCGTGCCAGAACGTGCTCCCGTAGAGTGTTATGTCCCCAGCCGGCCAGGACGCCCCCAATCCCCATCTCTGCTGCCGTCAGTAAATGATTGACCTTGTCGTCGATAAAACGGATCTCAGACGGGCCGAGTCGGAAATCGTGCAGAATGGCCTCCAGATGAGCTGATTTCCGGACTCCTATCTCTTTGTCATAGATGTGCCCTTTGGGAAACAGCCATCCGAGATTCCAGGACTGGAGAAGGTGTCGTGCGGAGGCCTCGTCCTTTGATGTCGCCAGCACCAGAGCACAGTCTCTGCCTCGCCTTGAGAGAATGTCCAGCATTTCCCGGAAGGGCAGGTGCAGAGCTATCCATGCATGGAGGTCTTCCCTTTGGCTCCTCGAGCGTGTTTCGTAAAAAGTCACATGGAAAGATTCGAGGAAATCCTCCCCGAGTTCTCGGCGGAAGTCGTTGTACTCCTCCTGAGTCTCGGGAATCTTCCCCTGCTCGATCGCCACCAGGCTCACGCCGAAATCCTCGGCGCGGTTTCCCAGGGGCATGAGATTCTCAAAGGCCCGCAGGCGATCCGGGTCATCCATGAAGGACTGCGAGATGGGAGACTTCGGGAAAAGCTCTCTCCTGCTCGAAATGGCGGTTTGGAGAACCTCGCGGCGGGAATCCACCAGCACACCGTCAAAGTCGAGGGCGACGAGGGCCGGCCTCTTCACCAGGGTATTCTCTCGATGAGGAGACAGAGAGCCAGGATGGTATTGGTCGACAGATTCCATTTGACGTTCGCCGCCAGGGAACTCAGCGGTGGGTGTTCCTTCGGGCTTCTGAGGAGAAGGCTCGCGGGCCGGACGAGGAAGAGCGACGGCCCCATGGCAAGAAGACTGACCGGCGGGAGCAACTGAAGGAAAATTGCGCCGAGGATGGATATCGGTACGAGAAGGGCTGCCAGAAGGTAGATACGAGCTGCGGCCGGACGACCAAAGAGAATGACGAGGTTGACCCGACCCCCGTGGCGGTCGGCCTCCTCATCCGGAAATTCATTGAGAAGCAGGAGGTTGAAGGTCATCAGGCTTGCAGGAAGCGCCGCTGCAATGGCTGAAGGGCCGATGTGGCCATGTTGAATGAGCGCCGCTCCGAGCACAGGCAGCCCGCCCAGACCGAGCCCGGCGCTGATCTCTCCGAATCCGATTCTGGCGAAGAGGTCCGTGTAGCCGATCACGAGAACAGCCCCGACAATCATCAGGATCAGGACCGGGAGGCCGATGAGGCGAAAGAAATAGATGCCGACGAGGAGCCCTGCGAGGCTGCAGACAATCCCGAAGTAGAGCGCCTGCTTTCCGCTGATCAGCCCAGCGGGCAGGGTTCCGCTTCCACCTGAGAAAGGTGTCCGCTGAGTTTCCAGGTCGATGCCCCGTCTCATATCACTGACTTCATTGAAGATGTTGACGGCCATGTGCAGGGCGATCAGGCCGATGAGCGCCAGGCCGGCACGACTCCAGGAAATCGGGTTTTCCAGGCGTGCGGCCATGCTTCCCACGGCAATCAATGTCACGGGCAGCAGCAGGAAAGGGGCTCGGGCGACGGAGAGAAAAGATGAAATCGATGCCATGAACGCAGTATAACCGAGAGAATGACCCGGTTCGGGTTAAAGTGGGGTCAGGAGGGGAGGCGTGCGATGCCGCTTGCAGTTCGGATGGTCGATTTTGGCGGGACGCGGATCGCCTTCAGAAGCCCCGCGCCCGACTTTCTCGAGGCTGTGGAAAGTCGGTATCAGGCTTTTCTCTGCGACGGAGAGGTCTTCGATTTTGAGGTGATTCACGATCCGGAGGAGGAGGTTTTCCGGAAGGAATACGGATGGCTCTCCCGCATCGATGCTGAAAATCGGCGAGCCTGGATCGGATCCGCTCCCGTGCGTGGAGTTGAGGTGCTGGACGGTGTCGTCAGGATGCTCCTGCCAAGTCTGGTTCCGCCGGACCTCGTCCTTCATGGAGCGATGCTGGACTTCGATGGGGAAGCCGTGTTGTGCTGCGGCAGGCCGGGTGCGGGCAAATCGACGATCGCCTCCCTGTTTCCAGGAGAGGCCTGTTGCGACGAACTTTGCCGGCTGCGTTTTGATGGAAATGCATTCGAGGCAAGATCTCTTCCTTTCTGGAGGGCCCGGCCCCGTTCGCTGCCCCTGGCCCGGATCTTTGTCCTGGAGCATGGCGACGAGCATTCGATATCGGATCTCGGAGCCTCGGACGCCATGAGAGAGATGCGAAAGCACGTCTACTGGCCGCTTGAGGATGAGGCCGGGGCACGGGCGGTATTCAGCACCTTATCGGCTCTGGTCTCGACGATTCCCGTCTTCAGCCTGGCCTTTCGCCCGGATATTTCGGTGCGAGGACTGCTGGAGTCTCCGCATGGGGAATAGGGCCACGTGGAGCGACGTTTTCTTTTTCAGGAGCGTAAGCTGATATAGGAGGTTTGCAATGAAGATGAGTTTTGCCTCACGATGTGCTGTAGTTTTCATGATGCCTGTGTTTGCGGCCGGACTTGTCTCAGCGGACTGGAAGACGGCGGTTGATGCCTACCAGCGGCATGATTGGTCGATGGCGATTGAGAACCTCGAAGAGATCGTTGAGGCCCACCCGGACTATGCGCCGGCCCAGAACCTCCTCGGCCTGTCCCTGGTGGCGGCACAGAGATTGGAAGAAGCGGAGGCGCCGCTTCGCCGGGCGGTGGTCCTGAAGCCGGATGAAGCCGCGTATTCAATCGCCCTGACCCAGCTGCTTCTGAAGAAGAAGGATGCCGACGGGGCATGGACGGTGATCAGTACCGTGGATCAAGAAGGACTCAGCCCGCCGGACAGGAAGGCTTATGTCGAGCTCTTCCTCGGCGCAGCGATGAAGACAAAACATCTTGAGGAGGCGGCCCGACTTCTCGAATCCATGCTGGAGAAGGACGCTTCGAATGCCGGCCTCTGGGCCAGACTGGCTCAGGTCTATCGCGGGATGAAGCAGCCGAAGAAGGCCTTTGATGCCATGAAGAAGGCCTCGGATCTTGAGCCGGAAAACGCGGCGGCGGCCCGGGCTGCCCTTCGGGCCGGCAAGGACGCGGCCGCCGACGAGGCTGATGACGGGACCCCGCTCTGGATGGCGGCGGGCGAGCTGGGAGACCGGCTGTGCGGTATCGAGGAGAGTCCGGAGAACTGGAAACTTTCAGGCGAGGCCTGGATGGGCGCGAAGCGCTATACGAAGGCACTGGAGCTTTTTAGAAAAGCGCAGGCTGAAAAGCCCTCGGATCCATTGCTGCATTACTATGTCTCGCTTTGTCTCAGCGGCCTCGACCGCCTCGATGAGGCGAAGACGGAGGTGGAAGCGGGTATTTCCTCGGCCGCCGAGGAGGACCCGATCCGGAGCCGGCTCTATCGCCAGGCGGCTTTCCTCGCAGATGCTTCCCATCGCTTTGAAGACGCGATTCAGTGGTATGAGAAGCTCGGGGATCAGGAGAAAATCGCGGAGATGGAAGAGAAACTCCGTATTGCAATCGAAAACGAGACCAATGACGTCTACTGCAGAAAGCAGGCGACACAGATCACGGGGCTGAAGAAACAGGTCCAGGCCCTCAAGGACCTTGGGGATCTCGGGGCGGCGGAGCAGGTTGAAAACCAACTGGACCTTATTGAGGTCCGCTACAACCGGGACTGTCGGGAATAGCTCAGCCTACTCCCCTGCGGCGTAACCCACTCCGTGAATCGTTCGGATATAGGGACGTCCATCGGGCATTGCTCCAAGTTTCCGGCGCAGCCGGGCGATCACGGAATCGACCACCCGGTCCTGGATGAAAGCCCCATTCCAGACCGAGTCGATCAGGGTCTGGCGAGGGAAGACGTGGCCCGGGCGCCGGATGAGGGTCAACAGGAGCTGGAATTCGGTCTTGGTCAGCCTGATCTGGCGACTGTCCACCGTCACCTCGTAGCGGGACTCGTCGATCCGAAGATCCTGCCAGCGGATGACTCCTCCCTCGTCTCCCTGGTCCGAAGCCCAGCTGTTTCTCCTCAGCACGGCCGAGATTCGAGCCATGACCTCCCGGGGACTGAAGGGTTTGACGATGTAATCGTCGGCCCCCAGTTCCAGCCCCAGAACCCGGTCGATTTCATCCCGGCGGGCGGTCAGCATCAGGATCGGGATGGTGCTTCTTGAACGGATCTCCCTGCAGAGCTCCAGGCCGCTCCCATCTGGCAGGTTGAGGTCGAGAAGTATGGCTGAAAACTCATGCTCCTGAAGTGCTTTCCGGGCCTCTTCGAGATCGGATGCATGTCGGATTTCCCAG